>CAJMLK010000003.1 GCA_905214305.1 uncultured bacterium | reverse complement strand
GCGCGGCCTCAGCGTCCCGAACGCTGCGCTCTAGCCAAGCTGAGCCACATCCCGTCGAGAAAGGCAACATATGCGAGACACGTAATTTTGGCAAGCCATTTTTTATTTGTAAAAAAATAAGGGCTGGCGTAGCATGACGTTGGCCCCTTAAGGAACAAAATCTTTGCGGAGCGAGCAGCCTGTATGACCCGTGTTCTTGTAGTTGATGATTCCACTTTTATGCGAAACGCCATTACCGCCCTGTTGGAACAGGATCCGGAAATCAAGGTTGTCGGTACTGCCAAGGATGGATTGGAAGCCCTGCAAAAGGCCGAAGAACTGGACGCAGACGTCATGACCCTGGACGTGGAAATGCCGCGCCTTGATGGTCTGGGCACACTCCAGCGGCTTATGAAGGCCAACCCCATGCCGGTACTCATGATAAGCTCCCTGACCGAAAGCGGCGCTGAAAGCACGCTAAAGGCCATGGAGTACGGCGCGCTGGACTTTATCCCCAAAAACATGAGTAATGATCGCGACGCCTTTGGCGCGGAACTGCGGCGCAAGGTCTCGGCCCTGGCACGCCGCAAGACAATTATCCGCCTCAAGTACCGGCGCATCAACAACATACCCATGCCGGCCGCCCCGCCCCGCACGCTGTCACAGCCCACCGACTATGTGCAGACCCCCTGCCACGGGCCGCGCGATCTGGTGGTTGTCGGCGTGTCCACCGGAGGGCCGCCGGTAGTGCAAAAAATACTTTCCGCCCTTCCGGCGGACATTCCGGCCTGCATCCTGATTGCACAGCATATGCCCGCAGCCTTTACCGGCCCCTTTGCCAAAAGGCTCGACAGCGTATGCCGCATAGATGTTACCGAAGCTCAGGACGGCGACCGCCTGAAAAATGGACACGCCTATGTCTGCCCCGGCGGCAGGCATATCAGCATCCGCATGCGCGGCCCCCTGCCCGAAGTGGCAGTAACCGAAGAACCCCGCGATGCCCTTTACAAGCCCACAGTCAACCTGCTTATGGAAAGTGCGGGCAAATTCATGGGCCGCCGCACTCTGGGCGTCATGCTCACGGGCATGGGTTCGGACGGCTGTGAAGGCGCAAGGGTGTTGAGAGAAAAGGGCGGCTGCCTCATTGCCCAGAATGAAGCCTCATGTGTAGTATACGGCATGCCCAAGGCAGTAGTTGACGCCAAGCTTGCAAACCAGATTCTCGACGCCGACGACATAGCCCAGGCCATCATGACGATAATCAGAGGCTGATCTAGCAGCGCAGCAGGAAACGACACTATGGAACATACGCTCAATACGTCTTCGCCCATTCTGGAAGCATTGCAGTCTGACGACAGCACGACTATCCGCCATGCCGCCTTCAGTGCGGGCGACATGGCCTTGCAAGACGCCGTGCCCCTGCTCTGCGAGCATATCAAAAGCAGCAATATCGGCGTGCAGGAAGCGGCGGAATACGCCCTGCGCAAGATTCGCGGCCCGCATGTGGTCGCGGCCCTGCTGCCCCTGCTGCGCAGTGACGAAGCCCCGGTACGCAACGTAGCCATGGATATTCTGCGCGAAATCGGCAGCGACAGCATCGAGAGCATACAGCCCTACCTTCAGGACGATGATCCCGATCTGCGCATCTTCATCGCCGACATTCTCGGCTACAGCCTCACGCATCAGGCGGCCATTCTGCTTGGCAGGGCACTGCTGAAAGACCCGGAGGTCAATGTGCGCTATCAGGCGGCTGTGAGCCTGGGCAATCAGGCCTTTCCCGAAGCCGTCGGCCCGCTGTGTCAGGCCATGCACGATGAGGAATGGGTGCAGTTTGCCGTGGTGGAAGCCCTTGCGAAAATCAAGGACCCCTCCGCCGCCAACGGCCTTGTAAAACTGTTGCCACAGGCATCCCCTCTGGTAAGTTCAGCCATCATTGACGCTCTGGGCGGCATGGGTGATGTGAAAGCCATTCCGCTGCTTTTCAGCTCGCTTGAAAATGTCAGCGTGCCTTTGCGCCACAAGATCGTCAAAGCCATCGTACAGATTTTGAGCGGCCGGTCCCTGTCGCTTCTGTCCGCCAAGTCACAGGAGCGCCTGCGCACCTACCTGCTTGAAGCCCTCACGGACAATGATGAAGACATTCTGTTGGCGGCCCTGCAGGGCCTGAGCGCCATCGGTCGAGAAGACGCCACAAAAGCCATCATTGACATGGCCTTGACCCTGGATGCCGAACGTCAGTCAGAACTCTACGATACTGCTATCCAGTCGCTGGCCTCGGTCGGTTACAATGACGTGCTTCGCGATGCCCTGCGCAGCGATGACGAACGGCGCGTTGCCATCGCCATGGAGGCGTGTCGCCTGTTTGATGACCGCAGGCCCGTGGAAGAACTGAAGGACATCTACTGGCGGGTCAGCCCTGATCTGCGCCGTGCCGCAGCGGCCGAAGCCGCCCTTTTGGGCGACTGCACCGATGTTCCCTTTTTCTTCTCTGTGGTTGAAGAGTCCGACGATGCGGAAGTTCTTAAAAGCGCTCTGGTCTTTTTCGGCAATCAGCACGCCTGCCCCGAGGTGGAAGACGTGGTTTTTGCGCAGATCGACCACCGCTATGCGGACGTAAGGGAAATGGCGCTGGAAGCGTGCATCAATCTTCACAGCCCCAAGCTCAACGCGCGCTTCAAGGAAAGAGCCCACAGCGACGATCCCATGCAGCGCATGATGGCAATCTACGCCCTTGGGCGATACAGCGTGACGGAGAACCTGGAAGAAATAACCCGGGCACTTGAAGACCCGTCGCCCCGTGTCAGACAGGTGGCGGTTGAGGCTTTTCAAAACCTTGGCCCACAGGCCGAAGCGTTTTTGCCGAATCTCATGACCCGCCTGATTGACGAAGACAAGGACGTGCGCGTGGCACTGGTGGATCTGCTCGGGCAGATCGGCACTCCGCCCGTTATGCCGCATATCATCGCCGCACTGGCTGACGACAATGACTGGGTAAGAATCCGGGCCATCGAAGCGTTGGGCATGCACAAAATCGGCGAGGCAGTACCCATTCTGGCCCAGATGCTGGAGGACGCCAGCCCCATGGTGACCTTCAAGATCATAGAGGCTCTGGGCATGATCGGCGGCAATGTGGCTTTCACTGTGCTTCTGGGCATGATGGATAATGAAGACCAAGAAATTCAGCATGCTGCGGCAGAAGCGGTGGCAGCCATACAGGCCGAACAGGAGTAGCCATGTCACAGCCTCCTACCATGTTTCCCTATAGTGCGCCGAAAAAAAGCGCCGACGAAACGGAAAAAAAGGACTCCACGGGTTCCACCACGCCATCCACCGGCATCAGGGACGCGGCCCAGACCTCTCCGTTTTCGCGTCCTGCTGCTCCTCAGGAACAGCGCCCGACCTCCGCGTCCACGGCCGGCACGTTGCCTGCTTCGTCGTTCAGATCCGAAGCTTTCGGCCAGCGGCCTGTCACGCCCGCAGCGACCACGTCTTTCGGCCAGACCACGCCGGGCACACGCCCGCTGCAGCCCCCCCCTGCTTCCAGTCCGCTTGCCTCGCAGACGGCAACCGGCCAAAGCAGCTACGGCCAGACCACGCCGGGCCAGACAGGCGCGGCCCAGACGAGCACGGGGCGCCATTATCTCGGCCAGACCGGTCAGGGAGCGCCAAATCTGGGGCAGTCCACCTGGGATTCGCCGTTGCGCCAAAGCACGCCCGCAACTCCCGGAACCTCCACCCTGCCGCCCTCCACGCCCCCCGCTTCTGGCCTGTTTGGCAACAGGGCGGCGCGGCCCGCAAACAGCACCCTGCCCGGCACAACGCCCACCACAGGCAGCGCAGGAGCGTTGCGGTCAGGCGGTCTTGCCACAGGTGCGGGAACAGGCACTTTTCAGTCCAGCACGTTCCAGTCAGGCGCATTCCAGTCGGGTGCGGGCGCAGCCACACAAGGGAATCTGCCGCCCCGGCCTTCACTTTTTCGCAGCACGCAGCCGGGCGAAGCCTTGCGCCAGCCCCTGTCGCCCACGTCAGCATTTCGCGCTCCCGCAACGGCTCCGGCCAGCGCCAGAGCAACTTCGCCCTTTCGCAAAGACCTTCAGATAACAGATGAAGAATTTTTGCAGCTGCGTGATTTCATCTATCAGCAATGCGGCATCTTTATCGCGGAAAACCGCAAATACCTTGTGGAAAACCGCCTTTCCAACCGCATCAAGGACTTGAACCTCAAAAGCTACAGCGAATACTACAACTATCTTCGCTTTGACGTCAGCCGCAGAACGGAACTGAACAAGCTCTTTGAGGTGGTGACCACCAACGAAACCAGCTTTTTCCGCAATCCGCCGCAGCTTGAGGTCTTCCAAAAGCACGTCCTGCCGGGAATACTCGATCAGTGCCGACGCAACGGTTCAAAAAAACTGCGCATCTGGTCGGCTGGCTGCTCCACGGGTGAAGAGCCGTACACCCTGGCCATCATTTTGCACGAAGTGCTCAAAAGCGAAATACACAGCTGGGATATCAAAATAACGGCCAACGACCTTTCTGAAGCGGTGCTCGCCGCCGCAAGACAGGGCATTTACAGCGAATACGCCTTGCGTACCACCCCCAAGGAAATCGTTGATGCCTACTTTATCAAGGACGGAAGCCTTTACAGGATCAAGCCGGAAATCAAGAACATCGTTTCCTTCGGCCAGATTAACCTCAGCGACAGGGAACAGCTGAAACGGGTGGAAAAGTCGCAGATCGTATTCTGCCGCAACGTCATCATCTATTTTGACGACGAAATGAAGCGCAAGGTGATAAACGCCTTTTATGACAACCTTGAAATCAACGGGGCGCTGCTCATCGGCCATTCAGAATCGCTGCACAATATCAGCCGCGCATTCCAGCTTGAGCATTTCAAGGGGACCATCGTCTACCGCAAACTGGCGTAGGGCAGGCATGCGAGCCAAGGTTCTTGCCATAGCCAATCAAAAAGGCGGCGTGGGAAAAACCACCACTGCGGTCAGTCTGGGCAGTGCGCTGGCGCGCGCGCAAAAAAAAGTGCTGCTGCTGGACCTTGATCCCCATGCCTGTGCAACTCTGCACGCCAGAGTTTATCCGGAGGATGTGCACTACAGCCTGCACGACCTTTTCCTTGCCGACGAGGCCCATTGGCCCGATCTGTGGCCGCACATGGTGCGCGCGCAGGCTTTGCACGGCATGGATCTGGCTCCGGGCAGCATACGGCTTTCGGAACTTGAAGTAGACTTTAAGGACCGCAGCGCCAAAGGCAGCGTACTGACGAAAAGCCTTGACTGCGTGCGGGACAGCTATGACTTTGTGGTGCTGGACTGCCCGCCCCATGTGGGTATTCTTCTGGTCAATGCCCTTGTTGCGGCAGACCTGCTTATCATTCCCATTCAAACAGACTTTCTGGCCCTGCACGGACTGAAACTGCTGTTTGACACGCTGCATACGCTCAACAAGGCCCTTGGCAGGCCGGTATTCTACAGGGCGCTGCCCACCATGTATGACCGGCGCGCCAAAGCATGCACCAGAGTACTTGAGCTTTTGCAGAACAAGATGGGGCATGCCATGTTTGCTTCAGTAGTGGGTGTGGACACGCGCTTCAGAGAGGCAAGCGCACAGGGATGCACCATCTACGACATAGACAAAAACTCCAGAGGCGCACGCTGCTACGAGTCTCTGGCCCAGGAAGTGTTGCACCTATGGTAAAAACGCCTGAAGAATACTTCGCCGGTCTGTCCTTTACGCCGCCCGAACAGGGAGCAACGTCATCCTTCAGTGATGCGGAACGGGCTTTTGTGCAGAAATATCTTGGCGGTGAAACGCTTGCCTCCCTGCCGATGCAGAGCCCTCTGACGGCCATGCCCTGTCCGGGGGCAGATTCACCCCACATCTCCACAGGAACGTCATCTGCCGCCACAGCCTCCACCAACGGGCAGTACCGGCACGACATGGAGGATGAAACCGCCGCGGCCCCGGCAGCAGGCGAACCGCTGAAGTCGCAACTGGCAACGCATGACAAGGTACAGATGGTATCCTTTTATGTGCGTGAACAAATTTTTCTTTTGCCGGTTTGCGTTATTGTTGAGGTCTTGCGGCATATGCCTCTGACCCGCCTGCCCATGGCCCCTCCTTTTGTGGCAGGCGTAGTCAACCTGAGGGGCAGGGTCACGCCTCTGCTGCACCTGGACGCCCTGCTTACGCTGGAACAGGAATACCGCTATACACCGGGAAGCTTTATTGTGGTATGCAACGGAAAAGACATGCAGCTCGGTTTCATTGTGGACAAGATCCATACCATGTACCTGGTCGATCAGCAGAAAATAAACTGGAATGCTGAAAACCAGCTTGGGGCCAGCGCCGATTTTCTTTGCGGACTGGCGGAGGTGGGCGACCACCTGCACGGCATCATTGACCCCGAAGTCATCGTGGAAAAACTGCTGGATATCTAAAAAGTTTATTTGGCAAATGCACGCGCCCAGCATGCGTGCCACTCTATTTACAAAATCTGACCGCACAGGCGCATTGCGCGTGGCAGCCGGGGCGGACGTTTGCACACGTGCCCCCGGAGCATTTCAAGACGAAGATATTCCCGGTGTGCAAGGCGGCAGGCAAGCGCCTGCCCTTGCAAATAATATAAATAACATCTACGATATTTTGAAATTTTTTCTAAAATGCATTTTTGCCATAACGCGAAAGCATGCTGCAAATGCCCGCCCATATCGGGCCGCACAAACATGCCGCGTTGTACCCCGGTCTCAGGAGCCGCCTTCAGCGACTGCCGGAAAACCGGAAAAAATCCATGCTGCACTGCCTGCCAAAAAGGCAGTCAACATTTGACGGACAGGGACAGATATTATGAAAAAACATATCATGGTCGTCGATGACTCCAAAACCATCCGTAACCTGGTGGCCTTTGTGCTGAAAGGGGAAGGCTTCAAGGTCAGCACAGCCGAGGACGGCCTTGACGCCATCGAAAAGCTGTACAGCCTTGACCCGGTGGACTTGATCGTCTCTGATGTCAACATGCCGCGCATGGACGGTTTCACTTTCATCAAAACCATCCGCGCCCAGGATGCCTACAAAGACATCCCGATCATCGTGCTTTCCACCGAAGGGCAGGAAAAAGACATACAAACCGGTATGAGCCTTGGGGCCAACCTTTATATGGTCAAACCAGCGCAGCCGGAAAAAATGGTTCGCAATATAAAGATGCTCCTGGGCTAGCCGATAAGAAAGACAGTATTACCCGAAAAGGGTACAGCGCTTTCAGCCAAGTAAGGGTATGGGGTATGAGCCAGGATTTTTTTGACCCGGAATTATTTGCTGACTTCATTGCGGAAGCCAAAGAGCACCTCGAAACCATCGAGCCCAATCTTCTCGAGCTTGAAAAAGCTCCGGGGAACTTGGCGCTGCTCAATGACATCTTCCGTCCCATGCACTCGCTCAAGGGCGCTTCAGGCTTTCTCGGCCTGAACCGCATCAACCAGCTCGCCCACAAGTCTGAAAATATTCTGGATGAGCTGCGCAAGGGCAGCATGGTCGTCACGCCGGAAATTATGGACGTCATTCTGGCCTCCACAGACGCCCTGCGCCAGATGATCGACAACCTTGAGAGCAGCAACTCGGAAGGCGAGGTGGAAACCGGGCATATCATGGCCCAGATCGACGCCATCATGGCTGGCGAAAGCCCGGCGCAGGCTCAGGGCGCACAGGGCGCTCCGGCGTCTCCTTCCCTTGCCGCTGAAGAAGCTGCCTCTGTGGCTGCCCCTGTGACGTATGAGGCAGAAATACTGCAGCCTGCGCACGAAAACGTCGAGGTTCCGCTTTCAGCAGGCGCGTCAGCGGATGCGCCCCAACTTGCGCAGCCCGGCGATACCCCCCCTGCCAAGGTGGAAGGCGCTGACGGCATGAGCGGCAAGGAATGGGTCGCAACGCTCCCGGCGCTGCCGCCCTATGCCCTTACGGCCTTTGGCGAAAGCCATCTCAAAGATTTCATTGATGAATCAAGTGAAATAATCGAAAATCTCACCAACGGCCTGCTTGAGCTGGAAGAAAATCCCACTGGTCAGGGCGAACTCGTCAACGACCTCTTCCGCTTTTTCCACAACATGAAGGGCAATAGCGGCATTATAGGCTATAACGACCTCAATGCCCTTACCCACGAGGCTGAAACACTGCTCAACAACGTGCGTCAGGGCAAAATCACCCCCACGCACGAACTTATTGACCTGTTGCTGCTCGTTGTGGATGTTATGGAAGCCCTTGTACACAACATTGATGTTGCTTCAGGTCAGGCTTCGCCCTTTGAAACAGATGCTGTTGTCAGGCAGTTGCAAGAAGCCCTCGCCGGCGGCCCCATTGCCCTGCCTGCGGAACTGCTGAATGCTCAGGGCCGCGAACAGGCGCCCCCTGACAGTTCCGCGCAGGCGGATGCCCCTGAGCATGCCAGGAAGGCGCCTGTGGAGGTGGTAACGCCCACCATCATTCCCGTCGGGTCTGAAAACGACGATGCCGAAGCGTTTCGCCTTACGGTACAGCAACAGATCGAAATCATTCATGCGGCCCTGAAAACCCTGAAAAAAGACGGCAGCCACAAAGATTCCATTGATGCCCTGCACCGCTGTCTGCTGGCAATAAAGAATGCCAGCGGCTTTATGGGACTGGCGGACATCAAGACCTACGCCGAGCGTACGGCCGGGATTGTGGATCAGGGGCGCAGCAGCGGCATAGACTTTGACCTGATGGTGGACCTGCTTGACCAGGAAGTAAGCATCATCGAAGACATGGTGCGCCAGGCCCTGAACGAAGGCAAGGTTCCCACTGATGTCAATTCTTCCGCCAAAGAAGCCGTTACTGAAACGGAAGCTGCCGCTGAACCCGCAGCCACCGCTGGCAGGCCAGAAGGCGCGCAAGCGTCGGTCGGCACTCTCGCTGCCCCTGCTCAACCGCAGGCAGATATTCAGCACAGCACGCAGGCAGCTGCAGCCCCGGCTTCTCCTGCGGTCACCGCATCTGGCGGACAAGGTACTGAATCAGCTTCACGCCCCGCTCCGGCCAGACCTGCGGAACCGGCACGCCCGGCTCCCGTGGCCCAACCCGCCGCGCGGCCCGCAGCCCCACAGGCCAAGGGGGCTGCCCCCGCCGCCGAAGGGCACAAAAGCTCTTCCACCATCCGTGTTGATCACGAACGCCTTGATCACCTCATGAACCTCATCGGCGAGCTGATCATCAACCGCAACCGCTACACGCTCATCGCCCGTTCGCTTGAAGACAGCAGCGACAACATAGACATTTCGCATGTGGCGCAAAGCCTTTCCGAAACGACGTATGCCATGGCACGCATTTCTGATGATCTGCAAGATACCATCATGAAGGTGCGCATGGTTCCTGTTTCTTCGGTCTTTTCCCGCTTTCCCCGTCTGGTGCGCGACCTTTCCCGCAAAAGCGGCAAAGAGGTGGATCTGGTCATGGAAGGCGAGGAAACCGAACTGGACAAAAGCGTGGTAGAGGTCATAGGCGACCCCCTTGTCCACCTCATACGCAACTCTGTTGACCACGGCATTGAGCCGGAAGACGTGCGCCTTGCCGCAGGAAAGCCTGCCAAGGGCAAAGTGACCTTGCGGGCCTTTCACAAGGGCAATTCCGTTGCCATTGAAATTGAAGACGACGGCAAGGGCATTGATCCGGCCAAGATGCGCGAAACGGCCATACGCAAGGGCGTCATCACGCCCGAAGAGGCTGCCCAGCTGGATGACCGCGAGTCTGTGGAGCTGATTTTTGCTCCCGGTTTTTCCTCTGCCGACCAGATTACCGACATTTCTGGACGTGGTGTGGGCATGGACGTGGTGCGCACCAACATCAAAAACCTCAAGGGCAGTGTCAGCACCTATTCCGAAGTGGGCAAGGGCACACGCTTTACCCTGAGCCTGCCCCTGACGCTTGCCATCATTGATGCGCTTATGGTTAATGTTTCCGGCCAGATGTACGCCATCCCCCTGGATGCCGTTTCGGAAACCACCAAGATTGAAGCCCACCGCCTCACTGACGTTAAGGGCCGCAAGGCCGTCACCCTGCGCGGCGAAGTACTTGGCGTGGTAGAAATGGCCGAAATGCTCGGCCTGCCCCGCACTGATCCCCTGCCGGACGTGCTCTCAGTGGTGGTCATACACGATAACGACCGTCGTCTGGGCCTTGTGGTAGACCGCCTGCTTGAACGTCAGGAAATCGTCATCAAGCCCCTCGGGGCCTATCTCGGCGACCTGAAGGGCATCTCTGGCGCCACCATCATGGGTGACGGATCTGTAATCCTGATCCTTGACCCGCATGAAATCTACCTGATGGCGACTTCAAAGGCCGCATCAATGGTTCCGGCCGGGGAAAGCAAGCAGGCTGCCATGCCCGCGGGCCGCATCTGACCTTTTGACCTGCGCCCGTTCGGCAGGCATAATGCTGGTTGACGCCCGTTTTGTTTTGAGAAAAAATCTTGCCTTTTGATACGGCATCAGCTATAGGACTTCTTCGCGCGGTTACGCCCTCTTACACGCTGTACATCTTCCGGCGCTGGGCTTTATTTTTGCCGCATGTGAAGTGAACTGTTTTTTTGCATATACGGAGGATAGTATGAGCAAGGAATGCATTTTCTGCGGCAAAAAGCCCCAGGTTGGCAATCTCGTCAGCCATTCCAATATCAAGACCAAGCGTCGTTTTAACCCCAACCTCCAGCGTGTGCGCCACCAGTTTGCGGACGGCAGTGTGCGGACTCTTACCGTGTGCACCCGTTGCCTGCGCTCTGGCGTTGTGACCAAGCCCCTGGTGCGTAAGCAGCCTTAATCGCAGCTTTTTTATGCTCAAGGCCCCGCAGTTTTCTGTTGGGGCCTTTTTGCTATATGCACCATTCCCACCGCAGCAGTCAGCCCGCAACCAGCGGGCGATGGCTTATCCGCAAAAGGCCCAACAGCCTGCCACGGTACTGGCGCAATATCAGCCGGTCGGGCGGGGCTGACAACTATACGCGCTTTCGCGACAGCCTTTTGGTGCTCAATGCCTGCAATATCCCGCACAAAACCATTTCCCTGTCCGGCAGGGAACATATCTACGTTCCTCCCCTGCTGGAAAGCATCGCCCTGTCAGAGCTGACCGAATTTTCGGCCGAAAGTCATAAAAAAGCCCCCACTCCAACGCCCCTGCGGGTGCACCCCCACAGTTTTCTGGCCGCGCTTTTCTTACTGCCCCTGCTCGTCTGGCATGGATGGCGCGTGGGCTGGTGGCCAACACCGCTTTTTCTGCCACCGCCGGATGTGTGGGCGTCAGCCGGCATGCTGGATAACGTGCTGGTGCGTGTTTACGATCAGTACTACCGCCTTGCCACGGCTCTAACGCTTCACGTGAGCCTGACCCATGTGTGGGGCAACGCAATCTTTGGTGCACTCTTTCTTTCCCTGCTTGCGAGGCTTGCAGGCATAGGCAGAGCATTCTGGCTAACAGTGGCAGGGGGAATTGCCGGTAATGCCCTTACGGTGCTGCTGCGCCCGCGCGCTGTCACCAGCATGGGCTTTTCCACTGCGCTCTTTGCCGCTGTGGGTGCGCTGGCGGGTTTTATGGCAATGTACACCGGCCAGCGCCGCAAGGCCGTGCTTCCTGTGGCTGCGGGCATTGCCATTTTGGCGATGCTTGGTACTGAAGGTGAAAACACCGATTATGCCGCCCATATTGCGGGTCTGTGCAGCGGGCTTGCCCTGGGCGCCTGGGAAGCATGGCGGACGCAGAAAAAGTGGCCCGCGCTACCGCAGATTCTGGCGGGCTCACTGGCTGCGGCCCTGCTTGCCGGTGCGTGGTACTGGGCTTTTATGGTCTTGCCCGCCTAGATGTAGTGTTCCAATAGGTTGTTCACCCTTTCCCTCACTCGGTTTGCTGTTGTCTGGTAACTCCAGCTTTACCGATTTGGGGAGGGTGAACAACCTATTGGAACACTACATCTAGAGTATTTTCGCATTGAGAGTATCCATTCCCAATGCTTTCAGGACGCCTGCTCCGGCGCGTATCTGACGAGATCATAGCAGCAGGTGCAGACCATGTGGTGGTTCTCTGTTTCGCGCGCTGACGCGCTCAGCTGCCTGAAGCCATAACAGCAAAGCCCCGGCCAATGGCCGGGGCTTTGAACATGGTATTCACCACTGGGTGCAAAGCTGACTATGCTTCATCACTCAGGCGGCGAAAGCTTTTTTTACCTGCGCCACAGACCGGGCAACGCCAATCTTCGGGCAGGTCTTCAAACTTGGTTCCCGCGGGAATCTTGTGGCGCTTGTCGCCACGGTCGGGATCATACACATAGCCACAGTTTACCATCTGGCAACGCCACATGTCTTGCGGTTCAGCCATGATACCTCCCTGTTTTTTTCCGGCGACTATTCGCCAGCCGTAGCAGTACCGGTGACAAAGCCCTTGCTGTCAGTACCCGTAGACGAAGGCGTACCGGCGATCTTGGCAAGATAGGTGTCGCCAAGGTTTTGGATATGGCTGCCGATATTTTCGTAATAGGTCAGATGGGCCTGTTCTTCTTCTATAATGCGCTCAAAAAGACGGGCAGTGACAATGTCGCCCTGTTCTTTACAGACATTAAGGAACTGGCTGTACGCTTCAATGGTGGCGTCTTCCTGATCCGCATCGCTTTCATAGATAGCGGGAACGGCCTGCCCGGTGACAACCTTGCCATCTTTCTGAGTGGTCGGTTCGCCGCCCAGTTCCTTGATACGTTCAGCGAAGCTTTCCGCATGACGCATTTCGTCAATGGCAATAAGCTTCATGTTGGCAGCCAGCTCACCATAGTCCATATCATCCAGGCTATAGTGCTGGTTCATGTATTGGTGTATGGCGTGCAGCTCCATGGCGCGAGCCTTATTGAGAACCTCGATGACTCTGGCCTTGCGGTCTTCTCTATTTCCAGCCATTCTGAAACTCCTTGTGTTATAGAGTACCAGAGATTTATAAACGTATTTGCACAAACACTCAAGTCTGGTTCTGCCGGCAATGCCCCGGCAAAGGCGCGCGAAAAAACGCCCGCCCACTGGCCCGCCGCAGACAGGTTCGCCAAAAGCGCACCCTGCCACACAACCGCGCCCCTGTTATCAGGCAAGTCAGGTCATCCCGGCCCCTGAAATTTTCTCAGGCCGGGCAAGCCAACGCCGATATCACGGAACAGACGGTCTACTGCATGTCCCCGTACACACGTCCGGCACAGTTGCTGCAAACACCATCGTATTCGATTCGCGAACTCAACACGGAAGAAAAACCTTCCACGCGCATGCCATCCACACAAGGGGCCTCATGCATATCCATCACATCCCCGATGCGGCCACATTGAATGCAGCGCACATGCTGGTGACGCGAAATGTCGCCGTCAAACCGCTTGGTCGATCCGGCAGCTTCAAGACGGCGAATTTCTCCGCTGTCGGCCAGAAAATCCAGATTGCGGTAAACGGTGCCAAGGCTGATGCGGGGCAGGCGTTCGCGCACGATGCTGTATAGTTCATCCGCAGTGGGATGAGTTTTGGTCTTGCGCAACTCTTCCAGAATCACCGCACGCTGACGGGTCATTCTTGTTTGAACTTGGGCCATATCAGTCTCCATATGATAGTAAAAATTACTGTTACCGAAGGCCGCTGTCAAGCCCAAATACGACCAGGATGCCAAAATACAGGCTGCCTGGGGCTTATGTCAGCAGGATGGCCTGATCCGGGCCTGCCGTGTAGTGCCGGCGCGGCTCCTGATCCTCAAACGGTTTTGCTGCTATTTCAGAGCGGAACCATAATGCTCCGGCCCCACCGGGGCACACATCCGTGAGGCATTGCCCACACACAGGCAGCCCAGTCCAAATCATGTGATCGGACAAGGGCTGCTGTTCCGGAGTGTTTCCAAATTCAGCGCTGCCGCAAGGGCCATCTTCCGATTGCGATCGTCCTTCATTTGCCGCAAATAATCGCTATTTTCCTTAGGGGTCAAAAACCAGCGTTCTTGCACAGGGCGCAGTGTTGCCGCACGCGCCCTGCTTCCGTCACCAGATTGCACCTTGAGCCTGGCCTCATCCAGCAGCCCCCACTGCACAACCGGTACAAACCGGCGGGCAATGGCGTGAACTGCGGCTTCAAGGGCCTGCCGACTGGCGGCTATCAGAAATTTTTTACAATCATCAAACCAATCAGAGCATTTGACACTTGAAATGCTCGTTTGCCTTTTCAGGTACGCCCGCGACTTTCCGCGTAGTGGGAAGTGCGCACGTTCAAGCCAAAAGGGCATGGAAAAACACACTCGGGCAAGACCCGCCACTGCCAGCAGCATCCGCCTGCATTCAGGCGACAGCGCGCCCCACGGCAGCAGGACGGCCATGCGGAACGCGCCGCACAAGCCGAAAAATTGTTCTGCAGAAACATGGCGCCCAACCGGGTTTGCAGGCAAACCTGCCCACACGCAACCCATCGCGGTGCTGCCCGGGCGTCAATCCGCCTGCCAGCACCGCACCATCAGCACGACACCCAAAACACGACATCAAGCGCGAGCCAAAAACTGACTTGCCACTTTGCCTGCATCTGCATTACTGCCTACGTATCGAAGGAATTTGCTAAGTTATAAAACTTACTAAAAGAGGTCAAGCTGTAACCCGCCAACACGCACTAGTATTCATGAGGTTACAATCAATAGACCGCTTTTCTTGAAAAATTTTTTCCGCTTGCGCGATACATCAAAAACAGCCAAGGGAGTTTATCTGGAACAAGCACAGATACGTGCCTGCAACAGGCGCATACCTGTCAGACGTCTTTGTCCCTGACTCCACGCACCGCAACCATCAAACGGGGTTGCTGTTTCCACCCACGGCTTCCTTTATCATAACGATCAAAACATGGGCGCTGCCTTGCCCATGCCTTTCTTTGATCGCGATGGCGAAGCATGACTGCTGTCTTGTACGCGACCGGCTCTGGCGTACCAGACGAAGCACCGCTGCTGTTTTCGCGCGCAACTTCCCTTGTCGCAACGGCCGAAGCAATCTTGCCTGACAAGCAGTGCGCGTTATGCCTCGGCTCTCAGCCAGACGGGGAAAGCACCCTTGCGGCCGGGTTCAGACTGTGCGGGTTATGATTTGGATTTTTTGAAATATCAGTGAGATGCGCTACACATCTTCAATGTCGGCCTGTTCGATGCCGCAGAGCGCCAATCCAGCATACGCGCCTCCCCAGAGGCCGCTATCAGTATCTGTCACAAGGCGCACAGGCACACTTTGCAGCAGCGACACCACGTTCCCGGAACCAGCATATAAAGCTTCCGAAAACGACGAACAGCTCACGCAAAGAGGATTCGCGGCAGCCACGCCCCCGGCAATCCACAATCCTTCGCGGCAAAGTGACGACAATATCCATTCGCGACAGAACCGCCCCAAAAAACGCGCATACCAATGCAAGGTGGGCGTATCACGTGAAAGCGCGCTATCGCCCACCTGCGAAGGGTGCAGCATCTGCCCCGTCAGGTAATAATGCAGCGTGGAAAGCCCTTGCCCGCACAGCACATTTTCTGCACTGGCAAAAGTGCGCCCCAAGCCCTTGCACAGAACTCGCCCGTAGTCCTGCTCGTCTTTGTCCAGAAAGGCAAAGGCAACGTGACCGGCTTCACTGGGAACCGCCAGCGGAACGCCCTGATCTGTGAGCAGCAGACTGGCGGCCCCCAGTCCCGTTCCTGCGCCCACAACGGCATGTTTTTTTCTGACACAGGCTTTTTTTGCCCTGCCGGCAGGTTCGCTGCCGGGAAAAATAGCATCCTCGCCCTTCTTCAGTTCCGGGCCAGCCACATGCGAAGCCCGTGTGCCGGGGGGAGTCAAAATGGCGTAAGCCTGAAGCATGAAATCATTAAGCAGCAGGCAGCGCCCGGTTCCCGCCAAAGAGGGAGCCGCCGCAAGATCAACCCGCAGGCGGCCATTGGTCAGGCTTCCCTTTTGCCCGTCTACCGGCCCGGCCAGACCGATGACAACGGCCCAGGCTTCTTCAGTCCGCAAACCCAGTTCCGTGGACAGAGCGAAAAACAGGTCCTGCCCGCTTTCCAGCCCGGCGGAGCTGATCCGCGTGCAACGCTCCAATGCAAGCGACGTTCCTTCCAGCCTGAAGCTGCCCATCCGGCAGTTGGTTCCCCCCACATCGGCCACAAGAATCCGCTGCATGGCTCCTCCACTCACGACAAGGGTCTGTTGCCGCCCGAGGCGTCAATTTTGCGCACAATCCCCGTGGTGCTGCACCCCTGCACAAGATCGGCCAGATATACACGGCCCCCCGCAGCCAGCACCACATCCGCCCCCACCACGGTTTCCACCGTGTAGTCACTGCCCTTGACCAGCACATCGGGGCGCAGGGCGGCAACAAGGTTCAGCGGCGTGTCTTCGTCAAAAATAACCACAGCATCAACACCGTGCAGGGCAGACAAAAGCAGTGCGCGGCTCTGCTCGTTCTGTACCGGACGGCTTGACCCCTTGAGGCGGCGCACGGACGCATCGGAGTTGAGCCCCACCACAAGGTGCGTGCCCTGAGCGGCGCTCTGGCGAATGAGGGAAATATGACCCGGATGCAGCAGATCAAAACATCCGTTGGTGAAGACAATGCTTTCGTTTTTGCGCCGCCAGTCTTCAACTTTTTCAAGAAGATCGGGCAGGCCATAAAGCTTGGGATTATCCGCGCCCTGCCGCAAGGCCTGGCGCAATTCGGTAATGCTTACGGGGGCCGTGCCCATTTTGCCCACGACAACACCGGCTGCGGCATTGGCCGCATCCATGCTCTCTTCCCAGTTCAGACCGATGCCGATGCAGGCCCCAAGTGTGGCAATGACCGTATCGCCGGCTCCGGAAACATCCGCAACCTCGCGCATTACGGCGCGTATGTAGCGCGGCGGCGCATCCGGACAGAACAGGGCCATGCCCCTGGCCCCGCGCGTGAGCAGCACCCTTTCGATAGAATAGCGCGACCGCAGGCTGTCTGCCAGTTCTGCTCTCATGGCCCTGTCCGTAGCCATGCTATGGTCCACGCCACTGACGAGATCAAACTCGTCCCTGTTGGGCGTTACGCAATGCGCCCCCGCATAGCGGTTCCACTGCGTCCCTTTGGGATCCACCAGCACGGTGACGCCCAGTCGGCGGGCCTCGTCGATAATGGGGCGGCACAGGCTATCGCCCTGCCCGTTTTCGAGCAGGACGCCCTTGCCATAATCAGAGAGGATTACAACATGGCACGTGGGCAGCACGGCAAGCACAGCCTGACGCAGGGCTTCAAGCTCATCATCGTCCGGGTGCATGCAATGCTCTTCATCCAGCCGCAGCAATTGCTGCCCCTGCGCAAGCACTCTGGTTTTGCACGTGGTGCTGCGCGAACCGGAAGATACCAGACGGTGCTGAATACCGGCCTGCTCCAGACTCCGCCGCAAATCATCCGCGGCCTCATCCATGCCGGAAAGCCCCACAAGAGTGGCCTGTGCGCCAAGGTGTACCAGATTTCGGGCCACGTTGGCCGCGCCGCCCGGCGCAAACCACCGCTTGTCCACGCCAAGCACTGGAACCGGAGCCTCGGGCGATATGCGCCCCACGTTGCCGGAAATATAGCGATCCAGCATCACGTCGCCCACTACCAGCACATGCACCTTGTCAAAATTCATGGCACTTCCGTTTCAGGATGCGGCCCCGCAAGGCGGGTTTACAGCTTGCGGCACGCCTTTTTAAAAAACGCACTCATACGGGCCTCAACGCCCTCTTCATCCAGAAATGCAGGCAGGTCACGGCGCGCAGCATCGCCCAGACGCCGTCGCTCAGCAGGATCTAAAGCCAGGCCCTCAAGGACTCCGGCCAGAGCGTCCGCATTATTCTGCGCCACAACGCGCCCATTGCGGCCATCGGTCACGGCTTCCGTCTGCCCCGGCAAATCGCTCACAACCACAGCCAGCCCAAAGGCCAGCGCTTCCACCAGCGCCGAGGGCAGACCGTCCATATCCCCTTGCCGCGTTTTGCGGCCCGGAGCAACGAACACATGGGCCTTGGCATAAAAGTCCGGCATGTTTTCGTGCGGAACCCGCCCCGGAAAAAGCACGTTGCCGCGCAGGCCAAGACGCCATGCAAGCCAGCGCAAACGCAGACGTTCTGGCCCATGCCCCACGATTCTGAGTGTAAAATCAACACCCCTGGCCTTCAGAGCAGCACAGGCGCGCAAAAGAGTGTCATAGCCCTTGCGGCGGCTGATGGTGCCCACAGCCAGGATATTCAGCCCCTCGGGGGCGTCAGTGCCTGAAGGAGCCTGCTCGGCATCATCGTCAGGAGGAGTCAGCGTAAGCGGGTCACGCAGCACCACGAACTTGTGCTCCGGAACGTCAGGCAAAAGCTCGCGCATGGCCTGACGGGAGGCTTCAGTATCACAACGCACAAAAACCGCATCGTTGACTTTTGCCTTCCAGTTAAGGCCGGGATCGGCAAGGTCATGCGAACGTACGGCAAATGCATACGGCACATCCAGCAGGCGCGAAGCCACCCATGCGGCAGTGGCCGGGCCATGCGCCCCGGCGGCATAAAAAATCTCGATGTTTTCTTCCAGACCCCAGCGGGCCAGCAGCGCGCCCGAGCCAAAAGACCGCATGTGGTCCCACAGCCAGCGGCCCCAGCGGCCCCGCCCCGGCAAAACACGCCAGAGGCCCCAAAGATTGGCTGAAGCGCCGCGCATGTGCCGGAACATATCCAGATACGCGCCAAGCGTGCGCCATGCGCCGATACGACGCACAGCCAGCGGCAGGGCATACCCCTCGGGGCTGCCCAGAAAACCGTTGTCGCGGATGGCATAAATGCGCGAAAGCAGGCCTGAAGCGTGCATGTGGTGCGCTTCCGTCATCAGGCACTGGCCGGAAGCCTCGGGAAAGCGCTCCGCAACCAGCGCGCCACGCACCACGGGCCTTGGGCCAGCGAGCAGATTGTAGGTCTCCTGAGAGGAAATGCGCGGCACTTCACGCTTGCGGCAATGCAGGATGCCGTCTTCAAGCGTGTACACACTGTCGCAATACTCCGCCATCTTGGGGTCGTGGGTCACCATGACCATTGCGACGCCGCCCGTATGGCAAAGATTGCGAAAATTATCCATGATGAGGCGGCTGGTTTTGGCATCCAGAGCGCCTGTAGGTTCGTCGGCAAGCAGTATGCGGGGGCTGTTCACCATGGCGCGCGCAATGGCTACGCGCTGCTGTTCACCGCCGGAAAGACGGTTGCTGCGGTAGTGAACTCTGGCCGAAAGGCGCACCAGTTCGAGGGCGCGGATAACTCTCTCCCACCGCTCCTGGGGAGGAACTCGCTCATAAATAAGCGGAAATTCAACGTTTTCAAACACCGTAGAGTGGTCAAAAAGGTTGCTCGACTGCATGACAAAGCCCATGGTTCCGCGCCTGAAGGCTGCGGTCTGTTCTCTGTCCAGGTGCAGTACGTCTTTGCCGAGAATTTCCAGAAAGCCGGAATCGGGCGCGTGCAGCATGCCGAGCACGTGCAGCATGGTGGATTTGCCGCAACCTGAGGGTCCCATGATGGCAACCATCTCGCCCGGCTCCACCTCAATATTCACGCCGCGCAACACCGGCGAAAAACCGGCGTAGCACTTATACAGATCTTTGGCGACAATAACAGGAGCCATGAATCACCCTGTCCATAAACGGCCCGGGACACCGCCTGAGCGGTCTGGTCCGGGCCGCCAGCTATTTTTACTCAAAGCGCAAAGCCGTGACCACGTCCATGCGACTGGCCTGGATGGCCGGATACAGGCCCCCGGCAACGCCGATAACTGCGGAAAAAACAATGCTGCCCAGGCTGCTGGCCAAAAGCAGGGAATACGAAATACCCGTGCCCAGCGACCAGGAGCCGCCTTCAACCAGCGCAATGCCCACGGCAATACCCAAAACACCGCCAGCCACAGACTTGCACAAAGCCTCGGCAAGAAACTGGGCCAGAATGTCCGTATCGGAACCGCCCATGGCTTTCTTCAGGCCCACCTCGCGGGTGCGGGCGCGCACTGCGGCAAACGTGCCGTACCAGATGCCGAAACCGCCGAGCATGAGTGACGCGGCGATGCCGAGCCAAAGCAGCACTTCGACCCAGAGAAAGGTATCCTGAATCCGCGCCAGCTGGTCATCCTGCGTGTGCACCACAAGGTAGGGCGCGGACTGGAACTCGCGCACAACCTCAGGAATTCTCTTGACCAGAGGCGGCACGTCCTGCCAGCCGATGGCGCGCACAAAAAGGCGCGTCACCTTGTCGCCCGCCCAGTTACGGTCGATCATGGTGGTATAGGGCAAAAAGCCGCCCTGTGACCAGCTGCCGAGCATAACGCCGCTGACTACGCCCACCACTTCAAAAACATCCTGCTGCAAGAAAAGCAGCTTGCCCACAGCCGAGGGGGCGTCTCCGTACAGGTCCTGCGCGGCTTCACGGCCGAGCACGCACACACGCTTGTGGCCGGTCACGTCGTCAGCGTCCATGAGTCGTCCGGCAACCAGATTCAGAGAGAATACGTCTGAAAAATACTGGTCAACGCCGATAAAACCCACGTTGAGTGTGCGTTCGCCAGCACCGCGCAAGGGAAAGCTTTTTCCTTCGCGAATATTCTGGCTCACCATGTACACCCCGGGCAGATGACTCAGGGATTCTACAGTTTCAGGGTAAAATCCGCGCATGGGCTGGCCGGGATACTGGGCGTCATCCATATACACACGGATAACGTTAACCCCGCCCATAAGCACCATATCTTGCCCGACTTTATAGCGTATCTCACGCCCGAGCACGGCCAGAACAATAAAGGCCGTGATGCCCAGGGCGATGGACAATATCACCCCGAAGCCGCGCTGGCGTACAACCTGACGCAGGCTGACGCGAAAAAGGTCGGACATGGCAATCATGGCAAAACCATTGTAAAAATATCTCTGAACTGTAGCGCCGGACAGGTCTTGATACACCGCGCCGACATCGCCTCATGCGGACTGGAGCGTCTGCGGCCCGTGCCGGGAGTGCGCCAATCCTTTACCCAAAAACGGGCGAATTATTATATAGGTCGAAATGAGCGTATGTCAAAGACATATTCGCAATAGCACGCCTGCGGCCGGGGCCGACGCAGCTACACAGGCCTGCGCGGCTCCGGCGTTGGCAGCATGCCTGCGCGCCCGGCCGTCTCTTGCGCCATGCGCCCAAAGAGAGGAAGACCCTGCCGCCAGACCGGGGGGCAGCCTAAAAAAGCCTTTCTACCCGCCGCACAGTGCCACCCCGCCCCACCACATAGCGCAAACCGTGCCACACAATACTCCGGGCAGGCAGACTGCGAATGTAGACCAGAGCAAACATGGCAACCGCGTCAAAGAAGCTCAAGAACCAGCGGACAAATGAAATGGAGTGCCGCAGCAACCCCCGCCACAGGTGCAGAATCACCGCCAGAAGGGCTACCCACAGAAGCGCCAGCAGCACCGCCGGCCCGCTGCTCAGGTGCAGCAGCCCCCCAAGAAGGATAAAAACGGCAGTCAGAGGCGGCACGGCCATGACAATGCCCATAAAGCCCAGCAATACCCACTGCATGGGCATGCAAAACTTGAGGAAAAGCACTTGCCGATCCATCCAGGCACGCCAGACATGACGCTCATGCCTGCCCGCCTCGGTATGCAGAAGCGCGCCGGGACAAAGGCGTACCGAAACTCCCAGCTTTTGCAAACGCGCCGAAAGCGAACAGTCGTCCACCACGTTGCGCGCCCACAAGTCTTCCACGGCATATCTGCCGAACGCTTCGCGGGTCATGGCCATGGCCCCGCCCCAAAGCTGGGTGAAGGACGAAACGGCCTGCAAAAGGCGCATGAGCAGAACGCACAGGGCATATGCCAGGGTCACGGGGCGATGGTCACCGGGGTTCACCACATGATAGCCGGTGGAAAATTCAGCCTCGCCAGTGGCAAGAGGACCCACCAGATGCCGCATGAAATCCGGCCGGGCCATGTGGGTGCTGTCGCAAAAGACAAAGACATCGGCCTTGTTCTTGATTGCGGCCACACCGCACAGACTGTTGTGGTTTTTCTGGCCGCAGTTGCGGGCCTGACCGGACACCACATGACGTGTGTGGGGGTAGTCCCGCTGGATTTGCCGCACAAGGTCCGCTGCGGGCTCATCGTCAGTGGCAGTGACCAGCACGGGCAAGTAATGGGGATAGTTCTGAAGGAGCAGGCTGCGCACAGCAGCGGACATGCGCTTGTCAGTACCGGCCATGGGCACGATCATGCCGACCACGGGCCAGCGGTCATCGGGCAATGCACGGTTGGCCGCCTCGTCCAGCCGCGTCCGGCGCGGCAAGGCCTGCCCCGTCCGGGCCAGAACGTAGAGCAGCAGGCATTTGAACGCCGCCAGCGCAAACCAGAGCCAGAACATAAATTCTCCTTCACGTTAGAGCAATTTCACTTTGAAACTGCTCAGGCGGATGCGTGAGCAGGCGCCCGCCGCAGAGGGGTAAACGCAGCTTCAGCCGTTACAACAAAGCAAGTTGCGGATGAAGACAGCAGAGCTATCTATTTGCGCTGTTGCGCGCCGAAGCAGGCGTCCTGAGAGCATTGGGAATGGATATTCTCAATACAAAAATGCCATGGACAGTCGGCCCCGAGCCTCACAGACCGCGCGCGCCCTGCCGACGCCTATTGCGGCAGCGGTGCGCAGTTTTCTGGGGCAAGGGAAACATCATGGGTGCGGGTTCCTTCAAGTTGAACCTTCATGCCGCTTTTCAGCTTGATGACGCCTTCCACCCTATTTGCCGAAACCAGTCGCCCTTTAAAAGTATGACCTGAAGAGTGGCGCGCCTCTATCTCATTATTCCGGACGCTGCCCACAATGTGGTACACGTCTACCTTACCGTTGTACAGGCGCAAATGCACCACACCGCGCACGCTGCCATCGGCGGAAAAGCACACCCCCACCCTGTAGGTGGATGAATAGAGCGAACCTGTCCACAGTTCCTTCACTTCCACAGGGCCTGCCGCGAGTTCCGGCGGCAGGGCTTCTGACTGCTCCTGCGTTGAAGATTTCCCGCTGTCTCCACTGGTATCAGTGCCTATTGCCGTTGACGGCGGCATATCCTGGGCATGAACTGCTGCCGGGCCTCCGGCGCCAAGCAGCAAAGCGCAGATCAGCAGCCCGCCAAACCGCAGCCCCACAGCGGGCCGGTGCGAGACTGCGCCCCCCACGGGCAGCTTTTTGGCGATCAGCGGATGCTCCTCATTGCTATCCGCCGACACGGTGTACGTCCGGCCGTCAATTCCCTCTTCAGACAATGCTTTGTATCGTTTCCATATATTTTCACTGTTCCACATAGACTGTATTCCTGTATTGGCGTGCAGCCGCAAAAAGACCATCTGCTTTTCGGGCAGCCTCCGGCTCGCAAGGAGCCGTTTTTTTCCGACGCTCTTCCAAAAGGCAGGCAACACGTGGCTTGCCTGAAAGCGCAATGTGCGCGCTTTGCCATTGCCCACCAATGCCCCGGCAAGGGGACATTGCAGTGCCCAGGTACACCTGCCGGGGCCATGGCACGGGCCAGTGCTCCCCATAAAGGCGTAAACGCAGTTTATCCGCGCTGTTGAGCGTCGTAGTGAACGCCGTAAAACTTTGGGAGATACATCCGCAAAGTAGAAATATGCTGCTACGCGGGCTTCAGGCTGCTGAAAATTTTTTCGTGAGCGTCCACCATGGCCGTAAAGGAAAAATCCTGTTCAACCCGTCGCCGCCCCGCCAGCCCCATGCCATCGCATAAAGCACTGTCGTCAAGAAGGCGGCAGCAGTGGCGCGCCAGGCTTTCCGCATCTGCCGCAGGCGAAAGCAGCCCGCTGACCTCCTGTTCCACAAGACGGGGGATGCCCCCAACGGCAGTGGCGGCCACGGGCAGCCCGCAGGCCATAGCCTCAAGGATAACATTAGGTTGTCCTTCACGCACGGACGACAGGGCAAAAACACGCGCTGCCGCGTAATGCTCACGCATATCAAGACCACCCGGAACAAAATCCACACGGCTGCCCGCCGCATGCGCCGCGGCCCACTGCCTGAGTGCAGCCTCCTCCGGCCCGTCACCCACAAGACGCAAACGGGCTGTGGGATGAGACTGCAGTACCAGCTCAAAGGCCCGCAGCAACGTCAGATGATCCTTGTCTCCGGCCAGACGGGCCACACAAAGGATAAGCGGTTCCCGAAGCGACGGTGCAGGGTCTGAAAGCGAAAAAAAGCTGGTGTCCACACCGTTGGGGATATAGCTGAGCCGTGCCTGCGGCACGCCGAAACCCAATAAAATATTTTGCAATGCTTCAGAGTTGCAAACCATATGATCAGCAAGCCGCCAAAGCCACTTTTCATGCTGCCGGGCCGGGCCACCGCCTCCGCGGCAAGTGCCGACCACCAGCGGGCCTGTGCCCGCCCCGCGCCACAAACGCAGGGCGCGGCCCCAGATACGGCCCCAGATATTGGGCAGGGCCGTGCAGGGCACAATGATGCCGGGCTTGAGTCTGCGCAGGGTTGCAGCCAGCTGCAGAAAAAAAACGGGCGACACGCGGCGTCCGCTACCCAGATGGTGCAGTTCTATGCCTGCCTCGCGGGCGGCTGCGTCCAGGTCTGTGGGTCCGGTCAGGGTAAGCATGACCGGCGCGAATTTTTGCCTGTTCAGGCGGCGGGCCAGTTCCAGAGTCTGGCGCTGTGTGCCGCCGTAGCAAAGATCCTCCATCAGAAAAAGAACACGCAACGGTGTGGACATGATTCTCCTTAATAGTGGCCGGAATGGCGGACAAACCCGCCCCTTCGCGGCAGGCGGGCGCAAAGGGAACGAACTGCGCCGCCCCCATGAACGGCTGGTCAATCTTATGCATTCCAACGCCATTTGCAAGAGCGCACCTTATGGACATCCCCGCAACAGGCCCGCACGGCTCTGCCCGCTGCCCGCCCTCGGCATGCCACAGCTTCCCAAGCTGAAGGTTGCGGGCCAAATGCCGCCCTCCTGCCCCGAACCTGCCATGCCTTCAGGCCGTGCAAGCCCATGCAGGCCCATGCAAGTCGGTCCGCACCTGCTCCTGCCCCACGGTCTGTGCCGGTCAATCCGTACCGGCCACTGCCAGCGCAGCTGTGCATGGCAGATCGCTGCAAGGTTCTGCAATACACACCAAGCTGTCACAGCAGCAAATCAGCATGGTGACACATTGCCTTGCGTCGCGCTTGCGCTTACTATGGCCCGATGACCAACATGCCAGCCGCACACCCCGATACCGGGCACGACCTTTACGTCATTGTCAGTCTTGATGTGGAAGAAGAGGGCCTGTTTTCCGGCAACTATGCCGCACGTGGCTGCGGCGTGCGCAATGTCGCCCTGCTGCCGCGTCTGGCCCCGCTGACACACGATCTCGGTTTTCCCCTCACGCTTTTTTGCGCGCACACCGTTTTTTCCAGCCCGGATGCAAGACCGCATCTGTCCTGGATGCGTGACCACTGCCGGGCCGAAATCGCGGCCCACCTGCACCACTGGAGCACCCCCCCGCTGACGGACGGTGAAGACAGTGACGACAGCTCGCAAAAGGATGGCCCGCCAGTACGTACGGACAAAATGCCACGGCAACTGCTGCGCCGCCGCCTGCGCACCCTGCTGGACGCCGGACGCGACTTTCAGGGCGCGCCCCTCACGAGTTTTCGCATGGGCCGCTGGGACCTCAAGGCCAGCGTGCGCCCGCTGCTGGCTGAAGAAGGCATCACATTTGACAGCTCCGTCTGCCCGCTGCGCGTCTTTTCCGGTGGGCCGGATCATTTTCTGGCGCCTACAGAACCATACTGGCCGGAAGATTGCCCTGGCCTGCTGGAATCTCCCGTGACCCAGGTTGCGCTGTTACCGCCGCTGGCCCGCCTCTGGTACGGGCTGACCCGCCGCAAGGCCCTTGTGGATTCCTTTCATTTCTGGGGAGCCTTGAGCCCCAATCCAGTATGGCACAGCCCTGCCGTCATGCGCGCGGCCACCAGGCTTCTTGTGCGGCGCGGCGGCAGAGTCTTGAGCCTGTTCTGGCATTCTTCAGAAATGCTGCCCGGCGGCTCGCCCAACATACCAGATCAGGCGGCGGCGGATGCTCTTCATCAAAAGACATTCAACTATCTTCAATGGTTGCGTGAAAACTACAATGTCATGGGCCTTACTGCGGCGCAGTTGCGCGAGATGGCTCCCTCCCTGCACTTTGGGCAGCGCCCCGCAGGCAAAGGAGACTGGTAATGGCGCGCGTGGTCTTTGTGCTTCTGGACGGACTCACCGCCGCCACAGCCCGACGCTGCCTGTCCTATCCGCAGGCGCTGGAAGAGGCAAACCTCGCCCGGTATACCGAACTTGTGTCCCCTCTGCCGCCGCTTTCGCGTCCTGCCTATGCCACACTGCTTTGTGGCATTCCCCCGGCGCAAAGCGGCATCGTACATAACGACGACGCCCGCCTGTGCCCCGCCCCCACCATCTGCGCACAGGCGCGGGATGCGGGACTTGTCACGGCGGCGGCGGCCTACCACTGGATGAGCGAACTGTGCAATGTCGCGCCGTTTGATGCGGCCCGCGACCGCCTGACCCATGCACCCGGCATGCCCATTGCGCATGGTTTGTTTTACAGCAATGACGCCTACCCGGATGACGAACTTTTTCGTGATGCCGCATGCCTGTGCCAAAGCTTCACCCCTGACCTTCTGCTTGTGCATTCGATGGGTATTGACCATGCGGGGCACTGCCACGGGGCCGAAAGCCGTGCCTACCGTGACGCCGCCCGTCATGCGGACGGCCTGCTGGCCCGCTGGCTGCCCATATGGGAAAAGCAGGGCTATTCCGCGCTGGTAACCAGCGATCACGGCATGGATGAAGAACACGGGCACAACGACAATACAGGGGCCACGCGCCGCGTGCCTCTCTGGCTTATGGGCCGTGCCTGGGATGGGCTGTCCATGCCGGACGCGCAGACGCAAGTGGCTGGCCTTGTCTTGCAGGCTCTTGGCCTGCCGCACATGCCGCGTGCTGCATAAAGGCAAAAGCCCCCGGCGGCAGGTGGACGGTGGCAGGTGCACGGCGTCAGATACATGGCAGCATTTGCAATGCCGCAGCAGAGCGTTGCACTGCCGGATGGCGGGATAAAAATGCATGGCAAAAGCGCCAGCAAGGAGCAGGAGATGAAAAACGTCGGCCAGAACAGCATGACGCTGCAAGATAACACTGGATCCAGCGGATATATGTGGATTCTGTTTGCGGCCTTTTTCTGGTCTTTGCTCGGCGTTTCTTCCAAATTCTGCATTGCCGGCGGCGTTCAACCGCTGGAAACCGCCTTCTGGCGGGCGGCCATCGGATGCATCTGCTTTCTGATACACGCGGCCATCACCCGCTCCTTGCGCGTCAAAATCCGGGACGCCCTGACCTTCATGCTCTTCGGCCTCTGGGGCACGGGCGTCTTTTTTGCCGCCATGCAGATGTCCATCAAGCTCAGTGGCGGGGCCACAGCCGTGGTGCTTCTGTACACCGCGCCCGTATGGGTAGCCTTTTTTTCGCGCCTGCTGTTTGGCGAACACATCACCAGACGCAAAACCCTGGCTATCGGCATCGCACTGTGCGGCACAACCCTGGTATGTTTTACCGGCGGCAGCATACCGGGCGAAACATCCGTGCTCGGCATCGCCTGCGGCCTGCTGGCGGGTTTCAGCTATGCCACGCACTACCCTTTCTACCGCTGGTGGCAGACACGGTACTCCACCGCTGCCATCTACGGCTATATGCTCATCGGCGGCATTGTGTCGCTGGGACTCTTTGAGCCGATCCACCTGAGCCACAGCCCGCAGATATGGGGCTGGCTTTTCATCCTCGGTTTTCTGACGTGCTATCTTGCCTATTTCTGTTACGGCATGGGGCTGAAACGCATCAGCCTGGTACGGGCTGCCGTGACCTGCCATCTGGAACCCGTTCTCGGCACGTTATGGGTCTGGCTGTTCTGGGACGAAAACTTCACCCCGCTGGGCTGGTTTGGCGGGGCGCTGGTGCTCGGGGCTGTTCTGCTGCTCACCACTGACAAAAGCAGGGAATGACAGGCGAAATCAGTATGCAGGGGCAGGCGCTGCATCAGCGGCATGGCCCGCGCCCTCTCCCGCGCTTCCCTGTCCGCGCCGCGCCTGCAGCATGCGGGCCTTGCAGATGATCTCCGGCCGGTATTCAAAATGCATGATGTCATATTCATGCCATTTTCCGCCCCAGATAAATCCTTCATGCTCCAGAGCATCGACAATGACGGAAGGATACCCGCGCTGCATGGGATGCGGACGCAGCTTGCTCCAGCGCCAGTAAGGGGCCAGACGCGCGCTCACGTCCACCGCAATGCCGTATGCGTGTGGGCTAAGCCGTGTTTCACCTGCAATGCGCCGCCACACAAACCCTCCGTCAACCTTCAAGTAATCCTTTAGATGCGGCTCGTTACGTACGGCAACGGCAAGACGAGCATCAGCCCGGCCCAGCGCGCGGGCTGCCGGAGCGGAAAGGCGCAGGGCCTGACCGAGCAGCGTGGCCTGACGCACCTGCCTGCCCACACGGGAAGCGTCGTTTCCATACAAAGCCCCCAAAAGATCATAGGAGCGCCGCCGTCCCGGCGAAACACCGTAAGGGGTGTCCGGCCGCTCAGGCTCCAGCGGGTACACGTCCGCCATGCTGGAGCGCACATCCACAGCCCATCCCTTTTCGCCACTGCCGGAACCCGCATCGCCAGAGGCCGCGCCGCGTTCAACGTGCGGGGCATACAGCACGCGTCCACCGCCGTCCATCAGCAGCCACAATCCGTTTTCGTCCGCAGCCATGCCGGAAATTTCCGGATAGGAAGCCCGCAGACAGTACAGGTCCAGACGGGCGGCTTCATCCAGACCTTGAGGCAAAACATCAGACAGCCCACCCTGCTGCCCGCCCGACCATGTGTCAGGGGGGGCCGCCGGGCCGGTGGCACAAGGCTCACGAACGCCTGCGGGCAGGGGGCCTCCAGACGCCGTCGGCATGGCTTCAGAAACAGGCCGTGTGTAGCCCGTGGCAGCATACGGTGCGGCAACCGCCACAAAAAACGATACACAAACCAGCAGAACAGCGGACAAATTCTTTATGTGACACTTCATGGGGCAAGCCTACTCGCGCTCCGCTTGTCAAGGCAAGCGCTTTTGCGTACACCAGCGCCATGTCTGTCTGGAATTTCTTTTTGGTCACGTTCGGCTGCAAGGTCAATCAGTACGAAACCCAGTCTCTGCGCGAAGCATGGCAGAGTCTGGGCGGTGTGGAATGCTCCACCCCTGCCGAAGCCGATGTTGTCTGTGTCAACAGTTGCGCCATCACGGCCAAAGGTGAAAGAGACGCCCGCAATGCGGTATTTCGCCTGCGCCGTGAAGCGCCGGACGCCCGCCTGATACTCACAGGCTGTGCTGCGCGGCTGTTCGCGGATTACCGGCCACGCCCCGGTGCTGCATGGGCGGCCCCTGATCTGCTGGTCCCGCAGGAACACAAGGACATCCTCCTGCAAGGCCCGTGGGGCAGTGATGTTTCCGTGCCGGACGCCTGCGGGCAGACGCCCCGTGCGGCTCTTTCGGCCTTCCCCCCGGTGCGGCAGGAAAAAACCTTTTCCCGGCCGGAGGCTTTTTCATTGCCTGCTCCCTCTGGTGAGCCTGAGCAGCGCAAGGCCCTCAACGCCGACGCACAGGTGACGACCGTAATGGAAACGGCCGCAGGCACGGCAACCGGCAGCGGTTTTCCGTCTTTCAGCATCTCCACCTTCAAGCGCGCCCGCCCGGTACTCAAGGTGCAGGATGGCTGCGCCCACCGCTGTACCTATTGCATTGTTCCCCTCACGCGGGGCAAACCCCGCAGCCGCCCGGTAGAAGACGTGGTGAAGGAAGCCCGCCGCCTTCTGGAGTCGGGCCATGTGGAAATCATGATTTCCGGCATCAATCTGGGACAATACGGACGGGACGCGCAGACGGGAGACTTCTGGAATCTGTTGCGCACCATTGATACGGCTCTGGCCCCGGAATTTGCCGGGCAGGCCCGCTTTCGCATCAGCTCACTGGAGCCGGGACAGCTTGACGCGCGCGCGCTGGATATTTTGCGCGGCTGCCGCATGCTTTGCCCGCATTTGCACATATCCTTGCAGCACGGCAGCCGCAAGGTTCTGAAAAGAATGGGGCGCGGCCACTACAGTCCCTCCATGCTTGAAGACGCCGTCAGGGAGCTTTCAGACCACTGGCCCGTCATGGGCCTTGGCGCAGACATTATTGCCGGTTTTCCCGGAGAGACAGAAGAGGACGTGCAGGAGCTTCTTGACCTTATGGCGCGTCTGCCCCTCGGTTACGCGCATGTTTTTCCCTATTCGCGGCGTCCCGGCACTGCGGCGGAGCGCTTTGAGGGGCAGATTGCCCATGCGCTCAAGCTTGAACGCGCGGCCAGGGTACGACAGGCTGTTGCCCTGAAGCAAAAAGAATTTCTGGCAGCGCAGATGGCCCTGCCGCACATGCTGCTTGCTGCGGACACCTCCGGCAGCCTGCGGAACAGCGCCTTGCCGGGCGGTAAAAAAATCAAGGGCGTCAACGAGTATTATGCGGCCTGTTTTCTGCGTCCACGAAAAGCAGCCCCGGAAGGCGGTGTTGCAGCCCCATCCCTTGCCGGGCTTTTGCCCGTAAGGCCGGTGGAACTGTCAGACAAAGGGCTGATCGTGGAGCCAGTGTAATCCCGCCCCCTCCAGTGCAGACTTCCGCACCGCTGCCCGACACATAAAATTACGGACGCCCCACGAAATTTCGCGGGGCGTCCGGTGTTATGCGAAAGCCGTTCAGGCTTTTTTACATGCGCCAGGGCAGTTAACGAATGAAATGAGTTAACTGCCCTGCAAGGACTTCCTTGAAAATCCTTGCCACGAAATGCGAGAAGGCAGGCTTTTGCCTGCCTTAAACCAGCATTTCAAGTAGTTACATGCTCTAGATGCTGATCTTTGCGCCAAGCAGCTTGGCAAAGGCCGCAATCCACGCGGGATGCGCGGGCCAGGCCGGAGCCGTCACAAGGTTGCCGTCCACCACGGCGTTGGTGAAGGTTTCGTTGAAGTCTGCCCATGTGGCCCCTGCGTCCACCACGTCGGGCTTCACTGCGGGATAGGCGGTGCAGGTGCGGTTTTTCAGAACACCGGCAGAAACAAGAATCTGCGGGCCGTGGCAAACGGCGGCAATGGGCTTTCCAGCCGCATTGAATTCACGCACGATGTCAAGAATGCGCGGATTCAGGCGCAGATATTCCGGCGCGCGACCACCGGGTACAACCAGACCCGCGTAGTCGGCAGTGTTAACCTTGTCGAAATCAAAGTTGATCACAAAATTATGGCCGCGCTTTTCCGAATAGGTCTGATCGCCCTCAAAGTCGTGAATGGCCGTGCGCACGACATCGCCGGGCTTTTTGCCGGGGCATACGGCATGCACGTCATAGCCGAGCATGAGCAGCATCTGGAAAGGCACCATCACCTCATAGTCTTCAACATAGTCACCGGTCAGTATCAGAATTTTTTTCATAATATTTCTCCTGCGGTTCCGGGCCTGCGCAAGCCAATGCCCGAAAAGCGGTTTGCGCCCGGCATGACGGCCTTATGGCGCCCTTGCCTTGAGCGTATTTATGTTTATATATGCAGGCACTGCCCAGGGCAAGTACCCTGGGCGCAAGCCCAGCCCCACGCCCGGCACGGCTGGGTGCTGCCCTGATGCAGCCGTCAGGGCCCAGAGCAGATCAGCTTTGAGAATGTACATTCTCAAAGTTTAAACCACGCCCGCTTTGCTGCTTAACCGCGCAAGCAAATAGCTCTGCTGTCTTCGCGGCAGTCGTTGGCGAGTCTGCGAGCCTTACGAATGGCGACAGTGGTTGTGTGGAAACAAACCGCTCGTTACACATGGTGTCTGCAAGCGTAATTTCCCGCGTTACAACTCCTGAAGCATCCGTAACTTCCTTTGTCGTAACGGCTGAAGCTGCGCTTGCATCGTTGCGGTGGGCGACTGCTCACGCAGCCACCAGAGCAGCTTCAAGGTAAAATTGCTCTAATCAAAGAATGTTTCAGGAGTATTACTATGCCCATGTTTGACTTTGTCTGCACTGCCTGCGGAAACAAATTTGAAGAGCTGGTTTTTGGCGACGAATCTATGGCATGCCCCAAATGCGGTGCTGCCGCCGAAAAGCAGATGTGCGTTCCAAGTCCTCTCAAGACCGGGGCCTTCCCCTACAAGCCCGGCCCGGTACGCCCCATGGGCAAAGGCATGCCCACCTGCGCGGCGGGCGGTTGCGCGTCGGGCGGGTGCGGTTCCGGCGGCACGGGTGGCCTTTCCTGAGGCACATAGGGCCTGTTGCCAGCCTGCCTGCCGCATTTTTCAGGCGGCGGACAGAAAACAGCGCCCAGGTAATCCGGTGGATTACCTGAAAAATATTCAGCCCTTGGCCCGGCATGCCAAGGGCTTTCTTGCATTCGTCAAGGGCTTGCTCTACACTTGCCCCAATACTTTATATCCGGGAAGGAACCTATGCTCCGCAGCATGACCGGCTTTGGCCGCTGCCTCGTTGAAAATACCCGCACAATCCAGCAATGGGAAGTCAAGAGCGTCAACAGCCGCCACCTTGACCTCAAGTGGCGCCTCCCCCTGCCTGTGCGCAGCCTTGAACCCCGCCTTGAAAAAGTCGTTCGTCGCTTCGCCTCGCGCGGCCGGGTAGACATCAGTCTGACCCTGCAATACGCCCCCGGCGAAATCCCTGTCGCGCGCTTTGACGCCGGACAGGCCAATGCCATGCTTGACAGCCTGTACAGCCTTGCGCAGGCCCGTGGCGATGACTTCGTGCCGGATTACGGCGCGCTCATGCAGATTCCCTCGCTCTGGAATGACTCCAGCGATGAAATGGACGAGGATGTGACAACCAGCCTTGAAGAAGGTCTGGCCCTCGCCCTTGAGGACTGGAACGAGGCCCGCGCTGCCGAAGGCCGCGCTCTGGCTACCGACATGCACTCCCGCATTCTGCGCATGGAGGAATGGACAGGCCTTATTGCGGAACGCGCCCCGGCCATCAAGGAAGAACGCGCCAATATCATGCGTGAGCGTCTGGGCGAAGCTCTGGCCCAGAATGGTCAGGAGCTGGAAGAAGGCCGTTTTTTGCAGGAAATTGTGGTTCTTGCCGACCGTCTGGATGTAAGCGAGGAGCTGACCCGGCTTTCCACCCATCTCGAGCGGCTGCACGATCTCTTGCAGGCGGGTCGCGATGCGGGCCGCCGCCTTGATTTCACCCTTCAGGAGTGCTTTCGCGAAATCAACACATGTGGCAACAAGCTGCCTGATGTGCAGTTGTCGCGCCTTGTCGTGGATTTCAAGAATGAACTGGAAAAATGCCGCGAGCAGGTCCAGAATCTGGAATAAGCCATGTCTCGCGAACGACTCATCAATATAGGTTTCGGAAACTATGTGCTGGCGGGCCGGGTTGTAGGCATTGTCAGCCCTGCATCTTCGCCCATGAAGCGTCTGCGTGAAGACGCGCGGGCGCAGGGGCGACTCATAGATGCCACACAGGGGCGTAAAACCCGCTCCATCCTTGTGACGGACTCCAACCACGTCATTCTTTCATCCATACAACCTGAAACCATCAGTCAGCGCTTTGCGCAAGAGGAAGGAATCTGATGCCCCGACAAGGCATTGCCCTGGTCCTGAGCGCCCCCTCCGGGGCGGGAAAAACAACTTTGGTTCAACGCCTGCTGCGGGCCTTTCCCCAGCTGGGCTATTCTGTTTCCTGCACCACCCGCCAGCCCCGGCAGGGCGAAGTGGATGGCAAGGACTATGTTTTCATCAGCCGCGAAATATTCGAACAGCGCCGCGCCGAAGGGTATTTTGCCGAGTGGGCCGAGGTGCACGGCAACCTTTACGGCACGCCCCTGACCCCGGTGGTGGAAAGCCTGCGCCTTGGGCAGGATCTGCTTTTTGACATTGACGTGCAGGGCGCGGCCCAGCTGAAGCTGTCCCTCGGGGAGGCGGTCTTTGTTTTCATCCTGCCGCCCAGCATGACCGAGCTTGAGCGCCGCCTGCGCAGCCGGGGGCTGGATGATGAAAAAACCATTGAGCGCCGCCTTGCCAACGCCCGGCAGGAAATACCCGAAGCCCGCTGGTATGACGCCCTGGTGGTCAATGACAGCCTGGACGTGGCCTATGACGAGCTGCGCTCGGTTTTTGTGGCGGCAAGCCTTACCCCAGGGCGCAACCCCGACCTTTCGGAAGCAGTGCTGCGCGGCTGAGCCGCCGCCTTTGCCCAGACTTGCCGCAACGCGCGGCACGGTTAATTTACTGACGTCACGAGCCGAAATATATCATGAATAGCGCAAATACCGTTCCACAGCTCATGGTGGCACTTGATGTGCCCAGCAGAGAGGAAACCCTTGCCCTTGCCCGCACGCTGGCAGGAACCGCGCCCTGGTGCAAGGTGGGCATGGAGATGTTCACCCACGCCGGGCCACCGTTACTTGAAGAGCTGGCCGCTCTGGGCTACAATATCTTTCTGGATCTCAAATTCTACGACATACCGCACACGGTGGCTCAGGCCGTCAAGGCGGCTTCGGGTGTGGGCGTGAACATGCTTACCCTGCACTGTCAGGGCGGAGAACGCATGTGCCGCGCCGCGCGTGAGGCTGTTGCCAGTCTGCCCGGCAAAGGTCCGCTGCTTTTCGGCGTTACCGTGCTGACGAGCTTTGCCCAGGGCGAAATGCCCGGCATCAGCGTCGGCCTGTCGGACTTTGCCCGTACTCTCGCCGCCAATGCGCAAAGCTGGGGGCTGGACGGTGTGGTCTGTTCGGGCCATGAGGTTGTGGACATCAAGTCTGCCTGCCCATCCCTCATGTGCCTTTGCCCCGGGATCCGGCCATCCGGCTCGGTGGCCGATGACCAGCGCCGCGTCATGACACCGGCACAGGCCGTGGCCGCAGGGGCCGACTACCTTGTCGTGGGCAGGCCCATCATTGCCGCTCCCGATCCGCTTCTTGCGGCAGAGCAGATTCTGGCGGACATGGCTTCCGCCACATAACGAACGAGGATTTTCATGTCCGGCCAAAAGACCACGGAAAACACGCGCCATCCGGCGCAAACGCAAGCCGCCCCGGGCCACAAGGCCGAGGTGCGCGGCGTGTTTTCCACTCAGGAGGTCCGCCGGGTAGGCACAGGCACAACTACCCGAAAAACTGTTCAAAAAACCTTCTGGTTCATCGAGCAGCACGGCAAGTTCATCGAATGCCAGCCCCTCAATACCAACTACGTGCCCAGTGGCCCCAAACGCAAAATCACCATGGACGAGCTTATCGCCAAGTTCGCCCCGGAACCGGAGTTTTACCTTAACTCCGTTTATCCAAAAATGCAGGAAATGCAGCGGGCCATCGACAGTGGCGACGAGCGTCGCGAAAAAGGCGAGAACTTTGCCGCTGAATTTGAGTATTCCCGTGCTCTTGGCATTGACGAAGACAATGTGCGCGCCAACTTCGGCATCGGCCTCACCTACCTTGAACGTGGCGACGCGAACAAGGCGCAGAACATTTTTGAACGACTGGTCAAGCTTGACGGCGCCTTTGAACCGGAGCACAAGCACCTGTTCAACGATTTTGGCATCAGCCTGCGTAAAAACAAGATGCTGCGGCAGTCGCTGGAATATTACCAGCGCGCGCTGGAACTGAGCGCCAATGATGAAAATCTCTATATGAACCTTGCGCGGGTGTTGCTGGAAACCAAAGACCTCAACGGCTGCGTTGACAATCTGCTCAAGGCCCTTGAACTGGCCCCCAGACACGAACCGTCGCTCAAGTTTCTGGCCTGGCTCATTCAAAACAAACTTGTTCCCGCCGACAGGGTGGACGGTGTGCGCGCCGCCCTGCAGGCCGTAAGCCGGAACACCGGCAGCGCTTCCTGAGACAGGCAGCTTCAGAGGTTTCGTGAAAAACTGGCTTTTCCGTGCGCCACCCGCAGGTGGCCCCGCTTGTCTGCCCGCTTCCTGGGCAGAAGAACTTTCCATCTCGCCCCTTCTTTTGGAGGTGCTCTGGAGACGCGGCTTTGCGCATAAGCAGGCCATCAATGCGTTTCTTGATGCCCGCCTTGACGCCCTGACGCCGCCCCAGCACTGGCCCCAGCTGCCGGAAGCGGCCCGCCTGCTGGCAGACGAGCTGCTGGCCGGTAAAAAACTGGCCGTGTGGGGCGATTACGATGTGGACGGAATAACCGCATCCACCCTCGTGCTGGACGTGCTTGAAAGCCACGGCATGGAGGCGCTCTGGCACATCCCTGACCGCAGAACAGAAGGCTACGGGCTGAATGTCGCGCACATTGACGCGCTGGCCGCGCAGGGATGTCGCATATTGCTCACCGTGGACTGCGGCATTGCCGACACTGAAGCCGTGCGCCATGCACGGCAGATCGGCATGACCGTTGTGGTATCCGACCACCATCTGCCGCCGGAAGAACTGCCCCCTGCCCATGCCCTTTGCAATCCCCGCATGCTGCCCGAAGAATCCCTGCCCTGCCCGCATCTGGCTGGCGTGGGTGTGGCCTTTTACCTTATGGGGGCCGTCAACGCGGCCTTGGCCCCGCACACGGGCAAGCGGCACAGGATGGACCAGTGCCTTGATCTTGTAGCGCTGGGAACACTGGCCGACATCATGCCCCTGACCAGCGAAAACCGCATTCTGGTTCGTGGCGGCCTCGGGTATCTGGCCGACGCCTCCCGCCCCGGCATTGCCGCCCTCAAGGTTGCCGCCGGCATGGACGCCAAAGCCCGCCTTACCAGCGGTCAGGTGAGCTTTCAGCTTGTGCCGCGCATCAATGCCGCAGGGCGCATCGGAGATGGCGGACTGGCTCTGCGTCTTTTGCGGCAAAAAGACTTTTCTGCCGCCCTGCCTCTGGCCCAGCAGCTCGATCAGCTCAACACCGAGCGCAAACAGGCAGAAAACGCCATCCACGGCGAAGCCCGAACGCAGGCACTGGACATGCTTACCCGCGAACCAAGGGCCAGCCTTGTGCTGTACGGGCAGGACTGGCACCCGGGCATCGTGGGCATTGTTGCTTCGCGCATTGTGGAAGAATTTTACCGACCCACCATTATTCTCTGCCAGGATCAGGGCAACCTGAAAGGCTCCGGCCGTTCGGTGCGGGAGTTTGACTTGCACGCCGGTTTATGCCAGACCGCCGACAGCCTTTCGGGCTTTGGCGGCCACAGGCTGGCTGCCGGGCTTCGCCTGCCTCTGGAAAATCTCGCGCGCTTTCGCGCGGAATTTGAAAATCTTGTTACGCAGCAGCTTGGCACAAATCCCCTCAGCCCCAGCCTGACGCTGGAATGCCAGCTGGATTTCGCCCAGGCCAGCAACCGGACCTTTCTGAAAGAACTGGAAATGCTCCAGCCTTTTGGCCCGGGCAATGCCGAACCGGTTTTCGCCTCCCCCGCGCTTCTGGTCAAAGACCGCTCACCTCTGGGACGCGGCGGCGAGCATGTGCGCCTGCGCCTTCAGGACGAGCACAGCGGTCTCATTCTTACAGCCAAAGCCTGGCGCATGGGGCAAACGCTGACATCATCAATGGTCGGCAAGCGCATTCGCATAGCCTACACCCCCCGTCTTGATACCTACAATGGCGTGACATCCGTTGATGTGGGTATCAAGGACTGGCAACCCGCCTCCTGATTCCCCCGTCAGGCGGGTCGTGACAGGCAGTGGGGAACAAATATTTCCGCCTGTCACAGGACACTCTTCTCCACACGCTCCTGTTTCACAGGCTGCCCTTTTTTTGCGGTGTACCCGCCGCACGCCAAATACCATAGTCAACGAAAACGTATTGTCATGGCTGACGATTCATTTTAGAGCATTTTGTATTGAGAGTATCCATTCTCAATACCCAGAACGCCCGCTTCGGGGCGCAACAGCGCGGCTCCGCTGTCTTTGCGGCAGTGGCTGGCGAGCCTGCGAGCCTTACGAATGGCGACAGTGATTGTGCAGAAACAAGCCGATCGTTACACATGCTGTCTGCAAGGCTGGTTTCCTGCGTTGCAACTCCCGAAGCATCCGTAACTTCCGTTGTCGTAACGGCTGAAACTGCGCTTACGCCTCTGCGGCGGGCGTTTGCTCCCGCATCCGCCAGGGCAATTATAAAGTAAAATTACCCTGTTATTATGATAGCATAGATATACTATGGGGTATAGTGATGCTGCAAAGCCAATATCAACGCTGGACAAAAAACAGCGCTGTTGCCAAGCCGCTGTTCGGAACTGAACGGCGAATCTTGCTGCTGGTCATAACATCAATATTTTCTACAGCATTATTCACTGTCTTTGTTTTCCACCACTACCTTTCTTCTGAGCTTAACTACAGAATACTGAGTCGGTCTGATGCCATCTTTTCGCTGCTGCAAAGTCGCATTCCTCCCCAGAGCATCACCGACATCCATACCGCTGACGACAGCAACAACGCCCTGTACCAGCGCGTGCACACCACCCTTGAAGGAGTGCGCAAAATCACGGCAGTGCGCTATCTGTACACGGCAAAACGCAATGCCGAAGGTCAGGCCATCTACGTTGTTGACGGGCTGGATCCCGGTTCCGAAGACTTCCGCTATCCGGGAAGCCTCATTGAAGATGAAGTGGCCCCCATGGCACACGTCTGCCTTGACGGCAAATCCTTTCTTGGAACCAGTGTGGTGGACACCACCTGGGGCAAGATCGTCCCAGCCTGTGAACCCATAAAGCTGAATGGCGTTACCGTCGGCGCGCTGATTATCGAATTTGACGTCAATTCCTTTGCCGAAAGCGCACGACGCTCGTCACTGATCTGCCTGACGTTTTCCATCGGTTTTGCTGTGGCGGCGACAGCGGTCACCACGTGGCTTTTGCGGAAACTTTCTGTACCGCTGTACCGAAAGCTGGCCTATACCGACCTGCTTACAGGCACACTCAACCGCAATGCCTTTGAAGAGCAAATCCAGCAGATAGATGAAAAAAAGCAGCAGGAAGGGCTGATCATTCTGACCTGCGACATCAACATGCTCAAAACAATCAATGATCAAAAGGGGCATGCGGCCGGTGATGCCCATATCTGTACTCTGGCACGCCTGCTGGAAAACCACCTCGCGGCTTTTGGAAAAACATACCGCATTGGCGGCGATGAATTCGCGTCACTGTTGCACAACCTTGCGTCAGAGAATCTGGAAAGCAAGATGCAAAAGCTGTTTTCACTGACAGAAAAAATGCAGGTCAGCGGTTTTCCTTTTGTTTTTGCCTACGGCATGGCCCAATTTGATCCCACGCAGGACAAAAGCGTTCACGACACCCTGAGACGCGCGGATGCCAGAATGTACACGCATAAAAACCTGCTCAAGCAAACAGAAAACAAAAAATCCTCATAGTGGCACATCCGCCGCCTCCCGTGGGGTGGCGGACAAAAACTCTCGAAAGCCACCCGCTGTTTTTTGGCGAAAAGCAGTGCAGAATGTCCGCCTTGTCGGGCAGCCCCGCCAGATTGCAACAGCCCTCGCAAAAAAACTTCGCGAGGGCTGTTGCAATCTGGCGTATATCAGCAAATACTCAGAAGCGGGGCGCCACGGTGTGTGCCTCTTCAAAAAAAACTGACGGCTGCAGGATGACAATTTCATCGCTGTTCTTGTCAAAATCCCACAGGCCCTGATCCTGAGCCTGACGCATGACCTTATAGAGCGAAATGCGGTGCATGCCCAGCAGATCGGCCATTTCGCGGTACGAAAGATCCCGTCTGGCCCGCAGGGGCGCGGAGCCGGGAACCAGACGCGAAGCGAGGTATTTGCATACCCGTGTCAGCTGCGATTCCAGACTGAGAGAGACCAGATGCTGTGAAAGCAGCGTCACCTTGGTGGCATAGCTCTGGCACAGGTTGAGCAGCAGCTCCGGCCGCTCTTTGCCAAGCGCTTTCACGTCCTGCATGGTGAACGTGTGCAAATAGCAGTTTTCCATGCATTCATGATAAAATCGTGCATCGCCCAGCCGGATAAGACTTTTCTCAAGGTCGCTCGCAAAAAGCGGCGTTTCGTTAAAACAACAGCCGTCCCCCAGATACCAGAGCGTTTTCTCTCCTCCGTCAGACGCCAGGGCCACCAAACGCACCCTGCCGCTCACCAGAAAGTACATACGCTCACTGTCATCCGCGAATTTATACCCCTTTTTCCACTGGCGCGGCCTGCCTGTAATGACATCACGCCAACATTCGTTGTGCTTTACCAATTCTGTAAAAGACACGGCGTTCCCCCCATTGAAAGAGGTTATACTCCTGCCAGACCTTGTTTGAAAAACGGCATGGCAAGCCTGCATGGCCAGTGAACGTGAGGCATATCACCCGGCAGCCCGACAGTACGAGTCTGGCGGAAAACACATTTCGCCACAAAAAGAGCACGCGTTTTTTCGCGTGCGCCACGTTTGCCGGTTTCAAATTTCATGCTGTTGCGGCATATTTTTCACGAACGCTGTGGAACCACGCCGTTCTTGAAAGACTTATCGCATGGTTGTCCTGACGTCCACCGCAACAGGCCAGAAAAGTGTTATTTTCTGTGTCGGCAAACTAGCGCGCTCTTTTTGTGAATATTGTTGCAATGACAACATTTTCCGCCGTCTCCAAGGGCTACCATGCATTTTACCGACTATCTGTCCGCATCCCTCAGGTCAATACGGCCAGATTGTGCAAAAAAACGCCCGACCAAATGGAGGTTCTCATGGGCCACCCGACTATCTACCCCACCGGTGTCACGGTTTACAACCCCGAAAAAGCCTGGAGCGGTTTTACCATTATCCAGGCTCCCGACAACGGCGCCTTGCTGCTCGGCATGAACGGGCACGAGATCCGCATGTGGAAAGACGTGCACGGCTTCCCCAACAAGATGTTCCCCGGCGGCATGCTCATGGGCAGCACCGGAACCCGTCATCCCAAGCACGGCCTTCAGGACCAGCTTGACCTCGTGCAGATTGACTGGGACGGCAACATTGTCTGGAAGTTTGATCGCGCAGAATTTATTGAAGATCCGGGCATGGAAGGCCGCTGGATGGCTCGCCAGCACCACGACTTCCAGCGCGAAGGCAGCTCCACCGGCTATTACGCCCCCGGTCAGGAACCCAAGATCGATTCCGGCAACACCCTGGTTCTTTGCCATAAAAACACCATCAACCCCTACATCAGCGACAAGATGCTGGTTGATGACGTTATTTATGAAGTAACCTGGGAAGGCGACATCGTGTGGGAATGGAACTGCGCCGACCACGCCGAAGATATGGGCTTTGACGAAGCAGCCCGCAACGCCATGTGCCGCGACCCCAACTTCCGCGGCGGAACCATCATGGAAAACGCCCCCGGTGTGGGCGACTGGATGCACGTCAACTCCATGTCCACCCTTGGACCCAACAAATGGTTTGACGCTGGCGATGCCCGCTTCCACCCCGACAATATCATCATTGACGGTCGTGAAACCAACATCATCCTTATCCTTGACAAAAAGACCGGCAAAATAGTTTGGCAGCTTGGCCCCAACTATGACCGCACTCCCGAAGAAAAAGCCATTGGCTGGATCATCGGCCAGCATCACGCCCACATGATCCCCCGTGGTCTGCCGGGCGAAGGCAACATCCTTGTGTATGACAACGGCGGCTGGGGCGGCTACGGCAACCCCAACCCCGGCGCGCCCCGCGGCGTCAAGGCTGCCCAGCGCGACTACTCGCGCGTGCTTGAAATAGACCCCGTTGCCATGAAGATCGTGTGGCAGTACACGCCGCATGAAGCAGGCTTCCTTGTGCCGCTGGATGCCTACCGCTTCTACAGCCCCTTCATCAGCTCGGCCCAGCGTCTGCCCAACGGCAACACCCTCATCTGCGAAGGTTCCGACGGCCGCGTGTTTGAAGTGACCGCTGAGCATGAAATCGTGTGGGAATACATCTGCCCCTACAAAGGCCACATCAGCCTGCCCATGAACTGGGTGTACCGCGCCTACCGGCTGCCCTACTCCTGGGTTCCCCAGGCGGACGTGCCGGAAGAAAAGGCCATTGAGCCCCTGTCTGTGAAGGACTTCCGCGTACCTGGCGCTGCGCCCTTCGGCCCCATGTCCAGCGTGAAGGTTGAAGGAACCGTCGGCTACTACAGCGGCGCCGGACACTGCGTGGCCGCCACCGAATAGACATTCGCCGTTTCGCCATCCATCCCCTCCATGACCACGAGGCCCCGGTATCTGCCGCCGGGGCCTCATCATTTCATGTACCCCGGCAGGCAGGAGAGCGGGCGCTCAGGCAGCCCGCCACACATGCTGCCTGCACGCGTGGTTTCCTGCGTTGCAGCTCATGAAGCATCTGTAAACCCTTCGGCAACGACCGAAGTTGCGCCTGCGCCTCTGCGGCGGGCGTTTGCTCACGCATCTGCCTGAGCAATCTCAAGATGAAACTGCCCTAACTGCTCTCCGCGTCAGACAAATCTCGCCTGTTCACATTTTCTGCAAGAATTTTCAGTCCCCCCGCAGCCACTATCAGCCAGACAGGACTGCCCCTTTGAACGGCACACAGGCCGGACACAGGGACAACATTTCAGCGATCATGCCCGCCATTTGAGAAAGGGACAGCATTTCAGCGATCGTGTCCGTTGCTGCCGGAAAAATTCTTCTTGTGGCCGGATTTGTACCTTACGGTTGGCGAAGGCTCTTTGGCATTCTGGCCGCTACATGCTGGCAAATCCACTGGCAACAGAAAAAGCACGCGGTTCGGCAACACAGGAAAAAGGGGGCGGCGGAGAATTCCGCCACCCCCTGAACAGGATGCGTATCAAGCAGAGCACGACAGCTTTGAGAATAGTTTTCGCAAAGCCTCCCGGCTCTCATTGTGGGCGCTTCCGGCACAGAACAACCGGCCTTGCCCCCTCGTGGCCGGCGCCTGCACAGGCAGGCGCCGGAGTTGACCAATCAGGCTTGCTCCAAATCAGAACGTATAGCGAAAGCTGACGGATACGCGCCAGTTGTCCTCATACTGCGAATCCTCCACCCCATGCCAGGTGTCGGAATCAAGGTAAAGCTTGACGTACGAACCTTCCAGGTTCACATGGAAGTTTTCATAAATCTTGTAGGTGTTGGAAAGGCTGGCTTCCCAGGCGTGGTCAGTGGTGGTAAGATAGGCCATGGGGCCGTCTGCTCTGGTGGGATATGAGGTCATATTGGCGTTTTTGGGCATATCGGCGCTGTTGGTTCCCCAGAAATAGGCAAACTTGAGCGTGTGCTTGAGGTCGTCAATAATGCTCACGTCCTTGAGGCTAGCCACAAAACCCGTCAGACCGCTGGGATTGTGCCCGAGCACTTTCCACGTATCCAGATCAAAGAAGCCGCCGCCAAATCCCAGAGGCGTGACCGGCCAGGGAGAGTTGAACACAGGCAGGCGTTCAGAACCGTTGTACGGATTGTCGTCGTCGCCGCTGCCGTACCAGGCCAGAATGCCGGGCGTACCCCAATCAAGCTTGTAATCTACGCGCATGGCGGCATACCAGCCTTCACGGCGCAGCTGAAAGGTTTTGCCTGCCCCTTTCGGATCAAACAGATTGTAGTTTTGCAGTTCACCCATATCCACATAGCCATATGTGGCGTCAACTGCCAGATCCCACGGTTCCCACTGGCTCAGGTTGACCGTAAGGCCACCCCACCAGCCGTTGCCCCAGGTATTGTTTGCGTTGCGGTAATTCTTTTCAAAAGTCTGAAAATAGTTCATGCCGCTGCCGAGAACAGGCATAAGTCCGCCGCGAGGAGCGTAGATGGCCGGTTCACGCTGGCTGGTGTTGTCATTGATGCCGCGCAGGCTGTTTTCACCAATCAGGGCATACATGCCCCACGGCGAAATTTTAAGCCCATCGGCCTTCATCGGCAGCACCAGTGCGAAAACATCCAGGTTATCCAGATAGTTTTTGTCCAGCCTGCCGTCCTGAGTGTTCTGGGAGTTATCATTGTAGGGACGGCCCCAGAACGCGGTTGCCCCCAAAGAAAAATCGTCATTTTTGTATACAGGGGTATTTACCGTGATACCCGCAGAAAACTGCCCGTATACGGCGCTCCAGTCAGAAACAAAGCCGGGTAGCAGCATGGGCTGTATGCCCATACGCACCTTGGCCTGAGTCTTCGGCACGAGCCAGTCAATATATGCCGCGCGTATACCCACAACATTGTTGCCGTCTGCCCCGAGAGCCGCTCCGTCCTTGGCCGATCCCCAGTACTGGCCGCCGGTCCCCACTGTGATGAGCAGGCTGCCCGATACATTTTCACTTGCCACAGCGTCTATCTGCGTACGCAAACGCTGCAACGCCTGAAAGCTGTCATTGCCATGCACACCCATCGGCGTCACGTTGGATGTCTCAAAGCCGATTTCAAAAGTTCCTTTGACCTTGAAGTCAACTGCCTGGCCGCGGGTCGGAATCATTACGGCCATGCAGCACAGCAGCAGGCCAGCCAGCTTATTGCCCATTGTTTTCATGTTCTCCTCCTGTGAAAATAGGTGCGGCCTCCAGCACCTCCCGTTGTCTTCACAAGAGAAATGGCCTGTTATGCGATGCTCCACTGTTGCCCATGCAACATTTTTTGCAAAAAGTCCTTTTTTTCACATTAATTATAAAAAACCAATATCAAATATAACCAACTTTAATATATACATTTTTAACATATGTGAAAAAAATCTTTCAAAAACGTTGCGTCAACAACAATAAAAAACCACCAACAAACTATTAATAGCACAACCTCCTTCTCCCGTTGATATTTTTTAGAAAAGCCTGAAAAACTCAAGCTAATGACTAGAGCCAAAAGGGGAAATCCATGCCCGGCCAAGAAAAAATCAGCAACAACTATTTTGACGGTCTGAAAGTCTGCGGTCGCCATAAAGCCGTATTCTTCATTATTATGGTGGCCTATTTTTGTGAACAGATGGATAACTGGAACTTCGGGTTTATCGCCCCGGCGCTGATGCAGCACTGGGGACTGACCATGAAGGACATCGGCACCGTTACCTTCTGGTATTTTGCGGCAATGACCTGCGGCGGATTTATGGGAGGCTTTATCTCTGACATGATCGGGCGCCGCAAAACGTTCCTGATCGCCATCACCCTTTTCTCCACAGCCTCAATCATCAACGGACTCACTGACGATTTTCACATCTTTGTTGCGTCACGCGCCCTGACGGGCTTTGGTGTCTTTTGCCTCATGGTGTGCTCACAGGCATATATTGCTGAAATGGCTCCGGCAGAAAGCCGGGGCAAGTGGCAAAACCTTGTGGCAGGCGTGGGCTTTTGCGCCGTGCCCGTTATCGGCATGCTCTGCCGGATCATTATTCCGCTGCATGAAGAAGCCTGGCGCTACATCTTCTATCTGGGCGGCATCGGCTATGTTGCCCTGTTCATCGCCTGGAAGTATCTGGATGAATCGCCCCGCTGGCTTGTAAGCCGTGGGCGCATCAAAGAAGCCGAAGCGGTCATGCTTGACCTCACCCACATGAACATCGACCTCTCCGGGGCTGCCAGCAAGGTCAACACCAAAAAGCCCCCGATCAGCGAAGTGCTGCTGGGCATGGTCAGCCAGAAGTATATCAAGCGCACCCTGGTCATCCTTGTGCTTGTGCTCTGCACCAACCCCGCTACCTTTGTTGTGACCAACTGGACAGCCACCCTGCTCAAGGCCCACGGCTTTTCGCTTGAAGAATGCCTGATGGCGACCACGCTTATCTCCATCGGCGTTCCCCTTGGGCTTTTTGCCTCAAGCACCTTTACCGACATGGGCGGCCGCAAGATTCCTCTGGTGATCATGCTGGTCTGCATGGCCGTTCTGGCCCCCATTTTCGGCAACGTCAGCCTTTACTGGGTTGTGGTTGGCGTGGGTGCGCTGCTTACCGCTTTCATCATGGGCCTGGGATTCACCATTTTCTCCTACACGGCCGAATCCTATCCCACGCACCTGCGTAACACCGCCACGGGTTTTCACTCTTCCATCGGCCGCCTTGCGGTAGCTTTTTCACAACCTCTCATTCCTGTTGTGTATGCAGCATACAGCTTTGACGGCGTGTTCTATATATTCAGTGCGCTTTGCATTGTACCCGCCATTGTGCTGGCCCTGTGGGGAGCGCGTACGGGCGGCAAGTCCCTTGAGGATATTGCCTAAACTACTGTATAAACCTTCCTGAGGCCGCGGCGCGAGCAGATGCGTAAAGCCTGCTCGCGCCGCTCGGCCCCTTAACGGTAAACCGCCAAGGAGTATTGCCATGAGCATAACCCTTTACACCGCACCCGAATGCATCCGCTGCAAAATTGTGAAAAGTTTTCTTGCAGAGCGGGGGATGGAGTATGCCACAGTAGACTTCAAAGCTGATGCGCAAACCTTCAACACCTTCTATCGCGCCAACCGCAAGGCCATTTACCGCAATCCCGAAGGTGTGGAATTTCCGCTATTTGATGACGGCAAGGTCATCAGGCAAGGCTCTGGCGAAATCATCGCCTATCTGCTTTCCGGCCATGAGATGGAATGCTGCGTGACCAGAAGCGACATGCTGCACGGCAAGATTGCGGGCATCTATCCCTCCCGCTGCCCTGACGGACAGGAAGACAACCTGCTCATTCTCGTTGATCGCCTTGCCAAAGGCGGCCTTCAGGTCTGGTTGCAGGTGGACGGTCGCAAGCCCGACCTGCTGGAAAAGCTGCTGAACATCAAGGATGTACACGTCATCCTGAACGTTGTGGGTGGAGCAGATGCAGCCAGCAGCGTCTTTGGCGGCGCGCCTTCAAAAGAAGACCTGGCAAAAACCATTGCTCTTGTGCAGGCGTCGGCGGACGGCATCATCCGCTTTTTGGCGGTTCCCCTGCCCGGCGCTGACGGCCAGTGGGCATGGCCCCAGCGTACTGACGCGGCAGCAGCGGCACAGATGGTGGCCGATGCCTGCGGCCAGCCCACTCTGCCCTACCTTATCACTGCCATTACCCCCGACATGGCATGGGACATGCGCGGTCTGGAAGCCCTGCCCGAACAGAGCCTGCTTGTCTTCCGCTCTGCTTCCCGGCAGTTTCTTTTCAAAGCTGATATCGCGAAATAGGGGGCGGACGTGCAGTCTTTTGACGTGATCATCATTGGCGGAGGCCCCGGTGGCACTACAGCGGCCCGCATTCTGGCTCAGGGCGGAAAAAAAGTTGCCCTGATCGAAGACAGGCACTGGGGCGGCACATGCCTCAACTGCGGCTGCATCCCCACCAAGATGCTGCTTGGCGCTGTGGCTCCCGGCAGCATGCTGCGCGCGCAGGAGCGCCTGCGTGTCGTCAAGGGCGAAACGCAGGTGGACTTTACGGCCCTGCAGGGGCGTGTAAGCCGCTTCACCAAGGGCACAAGCCAGACACTTGCCAAAAGCCTGACCGGGATGGGCATCACCCTGTTTGATGGGCGTGGTGTCTGCCTGGAGCGCAAAAACGGGCTGGCCCATGTGCGGATTGCCTGCGCTGAAGACCAGACGGACATTGCCGCCACTGATGTCATCCTGGCCTGCGGCACGTCATCGGCCGCTTTTCCCGGCCTTGCGCCCGACCATCAGTCTGTTCTGGACAGCACAGACCTGCTGCAATCCACTACCATTCCAGAAAGCCTGATCATTGTTGGAGCTGGGGCCATTGGCCTTGAAATGGCCGACTTTTTTTCCGCCATGGGCAGCAAGGTCACGGTGGTGGAAGCGGCTGCGCACATCGCGCCCACAGAAGATGCGGACATTGCCAAAGAAATGCTCCGTGCCCTGACCAAGAGCGGCATCACCTGCCTTGAGGGAACCCGGGCCAAAGACCTGAGCACGGTTGACGGCAACGCCCAGCTCAGCCTTGAGGACGGAACTGTCATCACAGCGGCCAAAGCACTGGTGGCTGTTGGCCGCAGCCCCAATACGCAGGGGCTTGGCGTGGAAAATCTTGGCGGAACAAAAAACCCCAGAGGCTACGCCCAGGTAGATGCAAACCTGCAATGCGCGCCGGGCCTGTACGCTGTGGGCGACATCAACGGCATCACCCTGCTGGCCCACGCTGCCGAGCATCAGGCAGCCTATGTTGCCCGCCGCATTCTCGGTCAGGCTGACGGCCCGTACCAGTCCGGTCCTGTGCCCTCCTGCGTGTATGGCGGCATGGAAATCATGCGCGTGGGACAGACCGCAACCGCCTTGCTGCGACAGGGCAAGTCCGTTGAGGTTTCGCAGGCCCCTCTCTCCATGAACCCCATTGCGCAGGCAAGCGGAGGCACAGCCGGTTTTGTAAAGGTTGTCTGGCATGAAGGGCGCATAGAAGGCATTGCCGCCGTCGGCGCGGGCGTATCGCATCTGGTGACCGTGGCTCAGGTACTGCTCAAGGAAGGCTACAACGAGCACAGACTGCACGAAATCATGTTTGCCCATCCCACGCTGGATGAAATTGTTCCCCTGGCTATCAGCGCTCCCCGAAAGACCGTTACTGCCGAATAATCGCCCACAGGCAAGGAGACATCATGAATTTTCCCAATGACAGAATTTACCATGCCGACCACCTCTGGGCTCAGGAACAGGCAGACGGCTCATGGCTGATCGGTATTACCGATTACGCCCAGGATCAGCTCGGCAGCGTCATTTTTGTGGACATGCCCGAACAGGGCGCTCAATTCGAACAGGGACAGTCCTGCGCGTCCATTGAGTCGGTCAAGGTCACAAGCGACGCAATCATGCCCATTTCAGGCACTGTGCTGGCTATGAACGAAGCCCTTGCCGACACGCCCGAGCTGCTCAATACCGACCCCTACGGCGAAGGCTGGCTCATACGGGTCACGGCGTCTCCCTGTGATGAGGCTGCCTGCATAAGCAACGATGCCTATGCCGCCCTGGTCGGTGCGTAGCTTCCCCTTTGCTTCATGATGACAAAATCCCCGGCAGCATTGCTGCCGGGGATTTTTACATGAAAAACAGCCTATTATCTTCTGGTGGCCGGTCTTGACGTGATAGTGCCCCAACTTCAGATTGACAAAAGCCATAATGCTTTGTACCAATAAGTAAACACTATACTGTGAGGTACAAGATGAGCATCTTCACACGCCATCAATCCCCCCTGTCCAAGAAATCCTTGGTTCTTGCCGGTTTGGGCGGTCTTTTGGGCATAGCCCTCACGGGGGCGCTCACGGTTTTCGGCACGGTCCCCCTGCTTATGGCTCCCTTTGGGGCCAGCTGCGTACTGCTGTTTACAGTGCCTGACAGCCCACTCTCGCAACCGGCCAACGTCATTGGCGGGCATGTCATCTCCACACTGGTGGGCCTGATCCTGCGCATGCTGCTGCCTGACCAGTGGTGGGCCTGGGGGCTGGCGGTGGGACTGGCCATTGTCCTGATGGCCGCCTTGCGTGTGACGCATCCTCCGGCCGGGGCGGATCCTCTGGTGGTTTTTGCCGCCAACCCGGGCTTTGAATATCTTCTTTTTCCCGTACTCACAGGCAGTTGCCTTCTTGTGGTCATAGCGGGTATCTTTCACAAGGCAAGTGGAACTCTTTACCCCAGGGAAAAATAATGGCCCGTACAGTGGCAGAACGCGGGGATGTCATTCCCGCGCTTGGTGAACTTTTTCGTGAATACGGTTTTGAAGGCGCAAGTCTCAAGATTATCAGCGAGCGCACGGGCCTTGGCAAAGGCAGCCTGTATCACTTCTTTCCCGGTGGGAAAGAGGAAATGGCAAACGCAGTGCTTGAGGATGTCAGCGGCTGGTTTGAAGAAAAAATTTTTGCGCCGCTGGAACACAACGCGCCCGATAAAGCCCTTTCACACATGTTTGACGCGGTTACAGAATATTTCCGGTCGGGCCGCCGCGTCTGCCTTGTGGGGGCCTTTGCCCTTAACGAAAGCCGAAGCCGCTTTCCACGGGCCATTAACGACTACTTTGCACGCTGGGTTCAGGCGCTGGCAAACTGCCTGGAGCGCCACGGCCTGAGCAGCCCGGTTGCCCATACCCTCTCGCAGGAGGTGGTAGCCGGTATTCAGGGAGCCATCATCCTCTCAAGGGCATTAAATGCCACAGAACCTTTCATGGAAGTGGTGCAGCGCCTGAAAGACCACTGCCAGCGAGGCACGGCCACCACCAAAGATTAAGGACCGCCTTACGCTGAATTTACCCTGCTTATGGCATTGTCAGGCGCTTATGCCATGAGCAGGCAGTATCCGCACGGCAAAGGTCACGACACAATCCCTCCTGCCTGCAGGCGCTGCTGAACGCCGTGCAGTTTTGCAAGCCGGAAGTTTTCAAAGCCTCTGCGCGCAGCCAAAGCGGCTACACTCTGGCAACATTGCTCTGTTCTTGAGAAGTCGCTCTGCCATGCAGCTGGACGTTCTCTCCGGCTGTTTGCCTGCCAATGTCAGCCACGACATCCCTGACAACCCCGCCGCCCCAAAAACAAAGAAGTTCAAGGTGTTTTGCACAACCTTGAACTTCTTTGATGAAATATTGGTAGCAAGGGAGGGATTTGAACCCCCGACACTGCGGGTATGAACCGCATGCTCTAACCAACTGAGCTACCTTGCCATACGCTCGCCCTCAGGCAGCGCGACGATCTAAATATAAGATTTAGCCATGATTGGCAAGCAAAATCTTTCCAATTATCCGTGCCTATTCGTTTTTTCTACGTTTTTATTTTGCGCAGCGCTCGAAGGTCGCAAAATGCTGTTTTTTCAGAAAGCACAAAAGCTGTTTTGAAAAAACCGGAGCCATATTCCCCTTTGCGACAGACACACTTGAAATGCTCGCGCGTGACAGGCAAAAGCCCGCCAGATCGCCTTGCGCGGCAAGGATTTTCAGGACAATCCCTGCAGAACGGGCAACTCATTCCGTCCGTAAGCTGTTCTAGTTAACCATGAAATAATACACAAACGGTGCTATCAGCAGGCGGTAGCAGGCAAAAGGCACAAGAGTCATACGCCCCACCAGAGCCACAAAGATCTTCACCGCCAGAAGGGCCGATACAAAAGAACCAGCCATGCCTACAAGAAAAAATGGAATATCCGCAGTGGTGAACATGCTCAGGTTTTTCAGCAGATCATAGCCCGTGGCGGCGACCATGATCGGCACAGCTGCGATAAAGGAATATTCCGCTGCCAGCGGCCTTCTGGCCCCCAGCAGCATGCCGCCCATAATGGTGGCCGCCGAACGCGAAAATCCCGGCCAGAGGGCCAGACACTGAAAACAGCCAATTCCCAGGGCCAGACGCGGGGTCATGTCGTCAAGGCTGACGCAGGTGGTTTTGAATTTGCGCTTTTCCACAAAAATCATGCAGAAGGCCCCCACAACAAGGGCAATGAGCACCGTGGACGGGCGGAACAGATACTCCTTGATGTAGGAGTGCAGCAGCAGGCCCAGAATGCAGGCGGGCAACGAAGTGAGCATGAGCAGCACAATGCCGCGCGTGCCCGCAAAACGGACATAGGGCTGCGGCCGCACAAGGCCCCAAAAGCGCTTCCAGTAGAGAACCACCACGGCCATGATGGCCCCAAGCTGTATAACCACATCAAAGGTGGCGGCTTTTTCTCCCACAAATCCGAGCAGGTCCCCGACCAGAATAAGATGGCCGGACGACGAGACCGGTAAAAATTCTGTCAATCCTTCAACAATGCTCAATATCAATGCTGTGAGCAAATTGTCCATAACTGGCCTCGTATACGGATGCCATGCGGCGAGTTGCTGTTTGCCCGGCCGTTCTTGCGGCCGGAATACAGGCACGCGGCGTTCTGCCGTTGCCAAAAAACGCCCTGCAGGCTATGAGTGAAAAAAAGGACGTACGCCATGAGTACCATAATGCCGCAGAGTGAACTGGTGCGAAAAGCCGCTGCCTATCTGGCCGAAGAGCGCGCGCGGGATCCCCGCAAGAGTCTGGCCCTGCTGCTGGACGAGGCAGGCATGCGCTTTAACCTCACTCCACTGGACACCATGTCTCTGGAACGTCTTTTCAGAAAAAACGATACCGTCAAGACAGAATAATATCTGTCGTTCTTCGGTCAGGCGCCTTTCTGCAAACCGGCAGGACAAGTCCGGAGCAGCCTCAAGCTCGTGCAGCAGAGACGCGCGTCTAGCGAACGGTCTTGCGGCCGGGGCAGAAGCCCCTGCGCCGCATACCATGACGCGCTATGCGATTTCGCTGCCATCCGGCGCATTGCCATCAAGCCCAAGCAGGGTCAGGGAGCTTCCGTCCCCGGCCGTGAGCACCATGCCGTGCGACATGAGGCCGCGAATCTTGCGCGGTTCAAGGTTAAGCACGGCGCAAACGCGCTTTCCAACCATGTCCTCGGGCGTGTAATGCTCTGCAAGGCCGGAAAGAATCTGGCGCGGCTGCCCTTCGCCAAAATCTATCTCCAGCCGCAGAATACGGTCTGCATTGGGGTGCTTTTCGGCCACCAGCACTGTTCCCACGCGCATGTCCAATGCCTTGAAATGATCAAATTCGATATTGGGCTTGCCCGAAACCGCCTCGCCCGCGCAGGGGGAAGACGGTTCCGCCGGTTTGCCGCCGTCGGCCTTTTGCTGCCTGCCAGCCTTGCTTTCCGCCTTGGCCTGCGCCTTTGCCGCTTTGGCCTTTTCAGCCGCGGCCGGGTCTTTTTTCACCTCAATGCGCGGAAACAGGTTTGAAGCATCCGCAACAACAGTGCCCGGAACAAGCCCATCCAGACTGTCCATCTCTTCTTCCAGTGCGGGCACGGGCGGCGTATTTTCCTGCACAGGCTGCCCGAGCTGCTCCAGCATCTTGGCACAGGCCACAGGCATGGCCGGCCACAGGCACAGGGCCGTTTTGCGCATGGCGGCCAGCAGCACGTACATGACGGTGGCAAGGCGCTCCATATTGCCCTGCCTGTGCAAGGCCCAGGGGGCCTGACTGTCCACGTATTTATTGAGGGCGCGCACCAGTTCCCACAGGGACTCAAGCCCCTGGGCAAACTGCACGTTGCCGAAAAGCTGACTGAAATTGCGCATGGCCGTGCCGCACAGTTCTTCAATGGCCTTGTCCGCCTCGTCAAACTGCTTGGGAGCAGGAACACGGCTGCCAAAATACTTGGCCGTCATTGAAAGCACACGGCTGAAAAGGTTGCCAAGGTCATTGGCAAGGTCAGCGTTTATGCGGCCCACAAGGGCTTCGTCGCTAAAGCTGGCGTCAGAGCCAAAATGCATTTCACGCAGCAGAAAATACCGGAAGGCATCCGCACCGAAGCGCTGCGCCATTTCTTCCGGTTCAATAACGTTGCCCAATGATTTTGACATCTTGGTATCGCGCACAAGCCAGTACCCGTGTACATTGAGATGCCTGTACTGGGGCAGACCCGCCGATTTGAGCATGGTGGGCCAGAACACGGCGTGCGGCTTGAGAATGTCTTTGGCAACCAGATGTTCACCGGGCCAGTAACGCTCGAAATCCTCGCCGTCCGGCCAGCCAAGAGCGCTGATATAGTTGATGAGCGCATCAAACCAGACATAGCACACATAATCCTTGTCAAAAGGAAGCTCGATGCCCCAGGTCAGGCGCGATTTGGGCCGCGAAATGCACAGATCTTCCAGCGCGCCGGACTCGAGCATGGACAGCACTTCGGTGCGATAGCGTTCTGGCCGGATAAACGTGGGGTTCTGCTCAATATGCTCCTTGAGCCAGGGCAGATACTTGGACATGCGGAAAAAGTAGTTTTTTTCGCTTATGAATTCCGGCTTGCTCAGGTGCTGCGGGCAAAGGCCGTTTTCCAGCTCCTTTTCCGTATAGAAGCGTTCACAGCCGTAGCAGTAGTGCCCGCCGAACTCGCCGAAGTAGATGTCCCCGGCGTCATACACTTTCTGCAAAAAGCTCTGCACCGAAGCCACATGCGCCGGATCCGTGGTGCGCACAAAGCGGTCGTTCGCCACATCAAGCCGGGGCCACAATGCCTGAAAACGGGCGCTGATGCCGTCCACAAATTCCTTGGGCGATTTGCCTTCCTTTTCTGCTGCCTGCACAATCTTGTCGCCGTGCTCGTCCGTGCCTGTCAGAAAAAGCGTGTCCTGCCCGTGCAGCTTGTGATAGCGGGCCATGGCATCAGCAATCACGGTGGTATAGGCATGCCCCAGGTGCGGTCTGGCATTCACGTAATAGATGGGCGTTGTGATAAAGAAGGTATTCACTCAAGGCTCCGTAAGCTTGTAATGGCGTGTAACTATTGATTTTCGTTTTTCTGTGTCTTGCGGCGACGCTTGCGGCGCGGCTTTGCCGCATCGCCATGCCCGTCGGCTCCAGACCCGTCATGTCCGTTGCCTGAAGCATGCTCCGGCCGGACGCCGTCCTGCTGCCCGGACAGTTCCGGCGGAAACAGATCGTCCATGAAGTCAAGATTCTCCAGAGTGTCGGGCGTGGCCGAAACCACCAGCAAACCGTCACCAACAGGCGGTTTGGGAGGCTGCCGGTTCTGCTGCCCCTGCGGCGACGGCGGCGCTTCAGGCCGGTGCGGCGAAAGCGCCTGCCATTCTTCCAGCGTCAGTTCCAGCTCTTCATTGGCTTCAGTAAGCACCGCAAGGGAGTTGCGAAACATGTTGGCCCGCAGAACCTTCATGCCGCCCTTGTCGGTCTGATATTTTTTGCCGAGACGCGGGCAGTTCCGGTGAAAATGGTCGTAATTCTCCTGCTCATAGGACAGGCAGCACAGGAGCCGCCCGCAAATGCCGGAAATTTTGGCTGGATTAAGAAAAAGATTCTGCTCCTTGGCCATCCTGATGGTCACGGGAGCAAACTTGCGCAGGTAGCGACGGCAGCAGCAGACCATGCCGCAGTTTCCCACCGCGCCGACCATCTGCGTCTCATGGCGCACGCCGATCTGACGCAGTTCTATGCGGGCACGGTATTCGCGCACCAGATCTTTGACAAGATCACGAAAATCAATGCGCGATGGTGCGGTAAAATAGAAAATCAGCTTGCTGCGGTCGAAAAAAACTTCCACATCCACAAGCTTCATGTCCAGATTGCGCTGTCGTATGCACTGACGACAGAACGCCTGCGCTTCACGGCTCAACTGCTCGTTGGCTTCGCCGCGCCGGACGTCTTCCGGGCTTGCCAGCCGAAGAATATGGGGCAGGGGCTCGCTTTCCTGTCCCGGCAAATGCCGCGCAGGGCCGGAAACCACCTGTGCCAGAGCGTAGCCCTGCTCGGCTTCGATGAGCACATGCACACCCGGGCTGAGTCCCGGAGGGCCGCTATAATAGCTTGTCTGGCCCAACGCGCGAAAACGCAGGCCGTATATGGGCATAAAGGTCACGATACTAAACCTTGTGAGACGATTTCCGAAGAGTTTCTTTTCGGCCATAAAACGCCCGCTGTCAACACTGGGGCCTTTCCACAGCAACAGGTTGCGGCATGAAGGCAGCACGCGCCCAAGCCTGACGCCCACCCGTGCCCCTGCCCGGCAGATGCCCGCAGGGCCGCAGGGCGGCGCGCCAGACGCCAGCGGGCGCCGTGCGCCTGACCAATGGCTGCCCGCCGGCCGACTTGCCTTCGCCACTACCCTGTTCTACATTAAAAAGGATATGGGAGACAATGCCATGATACAAAGAGACCAAGCACTGAAACTTCTGGCCGACCACAACACGCCCCCTTCTCTTATGCAGCATGCCCTGGCTGCCGAGGCAATCATGCGCGCTCTGGCTGCCCGCCTTGACGAAGATGCCGATCTGTGGAGCATCACGGGGCTTCTGCATGACCTTGACTATCCGGTTACGGCTGAAAACCCCGCGCGCCACGGCCTGGACACGGCCGACATGCTGGCCGGGCATCTGCCCGAGCCTGCTCTTGCAGCCATACGCGCCCATGCCGGTGAAATGAATGGCGCACAACCCGCCACCCGTTTTGACTACGCCCTGCGCTGCGGCGAAAGCGTCACCGGCCTTATCAGCGCGGCTGCCCTTATGCGCCCCACGGGCATGGAGGGCATGGAGGTCAAAAGCATCAAGAAAAAAATGAAGGACAAGGCATTTGCGGCCAGTGTCAGCCGTGACAACATACGGCAGTGTACAGAGGCCGGGCTTGATCTGGACGAGTTTTTGGCCCTGTCCATCGAGGCCATGCGCGCCAGCGCCGATGAACTTGGACTGAGCAAATAAACACGCGCGAGGCCGGTATGAATAAAGAATGCACGCTGCAAACGGAGATACGCACCCTTGGCCCCTGCAAGCTCGACTCCCATTTGCCCTATCGCACCTGGGCCGACCACAGGACCATACAGATATTTGTGGATGAAGAGCTGACAGACGAGGCGGGCAAAGCCTTCGGCGTATGCCTTGAGGCTGCCGGACCGCGTAAAAAGCTTTATTTCGATTCCACGCGGGCCAAGTGCGCCATCGTGACCTGTGGCGGCCTCTGCCCCGGCATCAACGACGTCATACGTGCCATTGTGATGGAGGCATTTCACGCATACAACGTGCCGTCCATACTGGGTATTCCTTACGGCCTTGAAGGCTTTATCCCCAAATACGGGCATAACCTCCAGGAGCTGACGCCCAAAGGCGTGGCAGACATACACCGCTTTGGCGGAACCATGCTCGGCTCCTCACGCGGGCCGCAGTCCGCCGAAGAAATTGTAGACACGCTTGAACGCAGCAATGTCAATATTCTCTTCGTGATCGGCGGCGATGGCACAATGAAGGCCGCACAGGCCATCAGCACCGAAATACAGGCCCGCAACCTGAAGCTTGCCGTTATCGGCATTCCCAAAACCATTGATAACGACATCAACTTCATCCCCCAGTCCTTCGGGTTTGAAACCGCCGTCTACAAGGCCACAGAAGCCATTGAATGCGCCCACACCGAGGCGTGCGGCGTCCCCAACGGCATCGGGCTTGTGAAGCTTATGGGGCGCGAATCGGGCTTTATTGCGGCACGGGCCGCACTGGCCCTCAAGGAAGTCAACTTTGTGCTCATCCCCGAAGCCCCGTTCTGCCTTGAAGGTGAAGGGGGGCTTTTGCCGGCACTGGAAGAACGACTGAAAGCACGCGGGCATGCCGTCATCGTTGCCGCCGAGGGGGCCGGGCAGCACCTGCTGACAGAACAGAACGGAACCGATGCTTCGGGCAATCCGGTGCTGGGTGACATCTCCGAACTCCTGCGCACCTCCATCAACGCCTATCTGGACGCGCGCGGACTGGCCCATTCCATAAAGTATATTGACCCCAGCTATATCATCCGCTCCATCCCCGCCAGCGCCAATGACAAGGTCTATTGCGGCTTTCTTGGCCAATATGCGGTGCATGCCGCCATGGCGGGCCGCACCCATATGGTGGTGGGCAAGATTCAGGACCGGTACGTGCACCTGCCTCTGGAACTGGTCACACGCAAGCGCCGCAAGCTCAACATCTACTCCGACCTGTGGCGTGCCGTGCTTGAATCCACGGGACAGGGCATGCTCAAAGGCATGCTGCCGCCGGTGTAAACCACCTTTTCCCCGAATTGCTGAAACGGCTGTGCAAGCAGCCCCTGCACAAAAAGGCCCTTTTCAGCCCGCCGCACAAGCAGCGGGCTGAAAAGGGCCTTGTAGCAGATTACCTTTGAGAATGCATGGTTAAAAGGTAACGGCACGCTCATTTCGGTGCGCAACCGGGCAACTAGAGCATTTAACACTTGAAATTTCTCCAGTTGCTCCAACGCTCAAGCTGCCCTGCAACGCGCGCATCACTGGGCATCAGAACATGTCGCGCATGCCATACAGCTTGCCCGGCTTCTGCCCAGCCAGCCAGCCGGCCGCCCGCAGCGCGCCCTGAGCAAAGGTATCGCGCGAATGGGCCTGATGCGTCACCTCAATGCGCTCGCCGGGGCCCATAAAATATACCGTGTGCACGCCCACCACATCGCCGCCGCGTATGGCCTGTATGCCGATCTGGGCTTTGGGCCTCTCGCCGATAATGCCGTCGCGGGCAGAACAGCGCACATCGTTGAGCTGCCAGCCGCGCGCCTCTGCCAGGCATTCGCCAAGGGTCAGGGCCGTACCGCTGGGGCTGTCCTTTTTGCGGTTATGGTGCAGCTCAACCATCTCGATATCATAGGCATCGCCAAGGGCACGGGTCAGTTCCGGCAAAATCTTGCACAGCACGTTGACGCCGATGCTCATGTTGGAAGCCCAGAAAATGGGAGCTTTTTTCGCCAGTTCGTGCAGTTCGTCCTTTTCCGCGTCCGTAAAGCCCGTTGTGCCGATAACCAGAGCGTTTCCGGTTTCGGCCACAGCACGGGCCGACTGCAGGCTCACGGCCGGGGCCGTAAAGTCGATGGCCACCGCGCCCGGCGCTTTGGGCAGCACCGCCGCAAGGCTATCACCCACGGGGCAGGACGCTCCTGCCAGATTTTCTACATGCTCCCTGCTGTCTACCAGCCCCGCCAGACTAAAGGCAGGCTCTGTCGCCGCCAGATGGCTGATGGTTCTGCCCATGCGCCCGTTGGCCCCTACCACGATGATGGCTGTACTCATGCTTTGCTCGCTTTGTATTCAAATTATTCCGAAGCCGCGGCGGCTTCACGCAACATGGTCATAAATTCCTCTTCGGTAAGCACCGTCACGCCCAGAGCCTGCGCTTTTCCAAGCTTGCTGCCAGCCTTTTCGCCAGCCACAAGGTAATCAAGCTTTTTGCTGACGCCGCCAAGCGGTGTGGCCCCCGCGGCTTCGGCCAGTTTTTCGGCTTCACCGCGCGGCATGCTCAGTGTTCCGGTAAAAAGAATATTTTTCCCTGCCAGCGGGCCGGACATCGGGCCGCCCCCGGCTGTGCCCCCGCCGGAACCACTGCCGGAACGGCCACCGCGCGGCCACAGGCCCAAGGTCCTGAAGCGCTCAAGCTGCTCCCTGTTGGCGGGGCTGTTGAAAAAATTATGAATGGATGACGCCACTTCAGGCCCCACGTCAGGCAGGCTCAACAGCGTTTCCGCTGTAGCGTTTTCCAGCGCATCCAATGTTTCGAAATGCGATGCCAGGGTGCGGGCGGTCTGCTCGCCCACATGCCGTATGCCCAGAGCACTGATGAGGCGCGGCAGCGTGGCGGAATGCACTGCACGGGCAAGCGCGTCCACAAACTTTTGGGCCAGCACCTCTCCCATGCGCTCAAAACCCAGCAGTTCCTGCACCGTAAGGGTAAAAAGATCCGCAGGAGACTGCACGCGCCCGCTGCTGACCAGTTGTTCTATCCATTTCTGCCCAACGCCCGCGATATCCAGCCCGGCCTTGGACACAAAATGCGTGATGGCCCGAAGGCGGATGGCAGAACAGGCCATATTTTCACACCGCCAGGCCGCTTCGCCCTCTTCCCGGTACACAGGCTGGCCGCACGCCGGGCAGGTGTGGGGAAAAACATACTCCTGAGCATTTTCCGGGCGCTTTTCCAGCACCGGCCCCACCACCTCGGGAATAACATCGCCCGCGCGGCGTACCATGACCATATCACCCACACGCACATCGCGGTTGCGAATTTCGTCCTCATTGTGCAGGGTGGCGCGCGAAACCATGACGCCCCCTACAGATACAGGCTCAAGCATCGCCACGGGAGTGAGCACGCCTGTACGGCCCACCTGTATCTCAATATCTTTCAGCAGGGTCTGCGCCAGTTCCGCCGGAAATTTAAAGGCCACGGCAAAACGCGGCGCACGCGCGGTGAAGCCGAGCGCCTGCTGCGCTTCAAGGTTGTCGAGCTTGGCAACAGCCCCATCAATTTCCATAAGAAAATCGGCACGGCGCTCCCTGACCCACTGGGCGTACTCCTGCACTTCCCCCACGCTGCGGCACAGCTTGCCGTCCGGCGGGGTAAGAAAACCGTATTCTTCAAGCCGGGCCATAACCTCGGACTGCAACTGGCACGCGGGCGCGGGCGACCAAAGCGCCTGACCCAGGCTGTAGGCCAGAAAACGCAAGGGTCGCGAACCGATAATGGAAGTATCGAGCTGGCGCAGGGTTCCTGCCGCGGCATTTCTGGGATTGGCAAAGGTTTTCAGGCCGAGGGCTTCCTGCTTTTCATTAAGGACGGCAAAGTCCTTCTTGTACATGACAACTTCGCCTCGTACCTCAAGTCTGGCAGGAAAAGGTCCCGCCCCTGCGAGCCGCAGGGGGACAGTACGTATGGTGCGCACGGCTTCGGTGACAACTTCGCCCACTTCGCCGTCACCACGGGTAAGGGCTTCCTGCAGCACGCCATTGACGTAGATGATCTCCAGAGCCAGACCATCCAGTTTGGGATCACACCAGAAGCCTTCCGGCAGGGGCCCGTTTACATCAACGCCCCAGGCGCGAACCATGCGCTCCGCAAATTCCTGCCACTGCCCGGCTGAAAATACGTTATCCAGACCATACATCTGCAGGCTGTGGGCCTTTTTTGCGAGACCGTCCAGCAATCCCCCCCCCACACGCAAGGTTGGTGAATGGGGCGAGCGCAGCTCCGGCCAGCGGATTTCCAGCTCCTGCAATTCACGAAACAGGGCGTCAAACTGCTCATCGCTGATTTCGGGCCTGTCCAGCGTGTGGTAAAGCCGGTTGTGGCGCTCAAGCTCGGCCGTGAGCCACTGCGCGCGCCGACGCTCCTCGTCCGTTGGGCCGGAGGAGAAAAGGCTGTGCTGCGACTGCCCGCCCTGATGTCCGTTCTTCTGTGCCATGAAAGACCTTTGTACTGGAATTCTTCAACGTTGAGGCTGTGCCATACACGAAAGGGCTGTGCCACATCTGCAAGGGTGCTTCCTGCCCCCTGCCCCACTTCATGCAACACATTGAAACAATAGCAATTTACGACAAACACTGCGGGCAGGGCGACCATTTTGCAAAAATGTCCTTCCCCCGCAAACATTTCTGGAGCAGACCAGCTTTGAGCATGTATATTTTCAAAGTCAAACGCCTCTGACGCGCCCCTCTTTCAGTCCGGCAACGCAATCAGCCGCGCCCGCAAAACACGGATGCGGTCACGCAGTTGCGCCGCCTGCTCAAACTCAAGGTCGCGGGCGGCCTGACGCATTTCCTTTTCGAGCCTTGCCACCAGCAGGGCCGTATCTTCGGCGGTAAGCGGGCTTGCGTCCGCATCCTGCCCTTTGCCCTTGCCCCGCCCCTTGCCGCGCCCGCGTGAGGCGCCATCTTCCACATACAAACTATCCAGCGGGGATTCAAGGCTTTTTCTCGTGCTCACAGGCGTTATGCCGTGTTCTTCATTGTACTCTGTCTGCCGGGTGCGACGGCGGGCCGTTTCGCTCATGGCGGCCTTCATTGAGTCCGTCATCTTGTCGGCATACAGAATGACACGCCCCTGGGCGTTACGGGCCGCACGGCCGAAAGTCTGAATAAGCGAACCGGTGGAACGCAAAAAACCTTCCTTGTCCGCATCAAGAATACAGACCAGAGAGACTTCGGGAATATCAAGCCCCTCGCGCAGCAGGTTGATGCCCACCAGCACGTCAAATTCACCCAGACGCAAGGCGCGGATGATCTGCATGCGCTCGAGGGTATCAATGTCCGAGTGCAGATAGCGTGTCCGCACGCCCATATTGCAGCAGTATTCCGTAAGGTCCTCGGCCATGCGCTTGGTCAGGGTGGTTACAAGCACCCTCTCGCCCCGGCTGATACAGCCCCGGCATTCGCCAAGCAGGTCTTCCATCTGCCCCTTGGTGGGGCGCACTTCCACCCTGGGGTCCACAAGGCCTGTGGGACGGATGATCTGCTCGGCCACGATGCCCTGGGCCTGATCCATTTCGTATTTGCCGGGCGTGGCCGACACGTACACCACCTGATTGAGCAGTGCCGTAAACTCGTTGAATTGCAGGGGCCGGTTGTCCAGAGCCGAAGGCAGCCGAAAACCGTAGTCAACCAGCGTCTGCTTGCGCGAGCGGTCGCCTTTGTACATGCCCCCCACCTGAGGAATGGTGATATGCGATTCATCCACAAAAAGAAGAAAATCTTTGGGAAAATAGTTGAGCAGGCAGGAAGGCGGCTCGCCTGCCACACGCCCGTCCAGATGGCGGGTATAGTTTTCAATGCCATTGCAGTAGCCAAGCTCTTCAATCATTTCAAGATCAAGCTGGGTGCGCTGCTCAAGGCGCTGGGCCTCCACCAGCTTGCCCTGCTGCTTGAACAGGGTAAGGCGCTCGGCCAGTTCAGCACGGATATCACCGGCGGCGCGCTTGAGGTTGTCCTGTGCGGATACGAAGTGACTTGCCGGATAGATGACGGTTTTGCTTACATCGGCCAGAACTTCGCCCGTGAGAGGATCTATTTCGCGCATGGAATCAATGTCGTCGCCAAAAAATTCCAGCCGCAGGGCGCGCTCGTGATGATAGGCCGGGATAATTTCAAGAGCGTCACCGCGCACGCGGAACGTGCCACGGTGAAAGTCGTAGTCATTGCGCTCGTAATGCACTTCCACAAGACGCGTGATGAGCCTGTCCATGGAAAAATGCTGACCCACTTCCACCGGAACCACCATTTTGGCATAGTATTCCGGCGAACCGAGGCCGTAGATGCATGAAACAGAGGCCACAATAATCACATCACGTCTGGTCAGCAGGGCATGCGTGGCGGCATGGCGCAGCTTGTCTATATTGTCATTGATGGAAGAGTCTTTTTCAATGTAGGTATCTGATGCGGGAACATAGGCTTCCGGCTGATAATAATCGTAATAGCTGACGAAATACTCAACGGCATTGTGGGGAAAAAGCGCGCGAAATTCGCCATACAGCTGGGCCGCCAGAGTTTTGTTGGGCGCAAGCACCAGCGCCGGGCGATTGCAACGGGCAATGACATTCGCCATGCTGAATGTTTTGCCCGAACCGGTAACGCCCAGAAGAACCTGCGCCGGCACACCAGCCTGAAGGTTGGCCGTCAGTTCATTGATGGCTCCGGGCTGATCGCCGGTGGGCGTATAGGAAGTCTCCATGCTGAACGGGGTCATTAACTTGTCTTCCATCATGTTCTGTTTTGGGGTAAGAAGGTGTGAAATAATACACTAACAACGGGAAGTGCTATGGAAACAATCCTTGTACCCACGCAGTTCGACCTGCCGCTGGACAGAATCTACATTGTGGCCGCAACCCTCAAGACCTTCAAGGGCCGCCGCCACGTTGACGTGCAGATTTTCAGGCCCGGCGCCGGTGATGACGAGCTGGAAGCCATACGCGGTCTCGGTCTGGTAGCACCCGCCGACCCGTCCATTCCGGCGGAAGTGCTACAGGGCGCTACGGAAGAAGCCGCCCTGCGCTGCGTTCTTGAAGCGTTTACCACTGAAGAAAGCCGCGCCCTGCTGGCATACCTTGAAGAACGCTACGCCGAACACATTGAAAAAATTACTGTCTGCCCGATGGACATCCCTGTCCCCCTGGGTGTTGCCCCGTTGGCGGAGATTCCCGAAGGCAAGACCACCGGCTTTATTCGCTTTGACGCCGTGCGCGACTACAACCTGCCCTTCGCGGCTCACGGATACTACGATCTGAGCGCCCACGAACCGCTGGACAAGGAGTAGTCATAGCGCTCCCGCCAGGGCTGCCAGATGGCGCCGCAGGCACTGTCCTGACCAGAATCGCAGACAGCGGCCTGTCCGGCATCAGCGCAAGTTCCGTTGGTACGGACGGGCAAAACAGATTCGCCAGGGCCTGAAATTCCGTCAGGGTATTCCGGCGCAAGTGCCTGATCCAGTTTTTGCACAAAACGCTCACGCGGCAGCAGGACCCCGCCCATCTTCATGATGTGCGGGGTTTCCTGCTGGCAATCCAGCAACATGACGCCTCGCTGGCGCAACAGGGCCACAAGGCCCGTCAGGGCAGCGCGCGAGGCTTCGGGCATGACGTGAAACATCGACTCGCCAAAGAATGCCCGCCCTAGCCCCACGCCATACAGCCCACCCACCAGCCGGCCCTCATGCCAGGCTTCCACACTGTGAGCATAGCCCATGCGGTGCAAGCGCTCGTAGGCTTCGGTCATTTCGGGCAGTATCCAGGTTCCCCCACCTTCGTGGCGTGGTGCTGCGCAGGCGCGGATAACCCTGCCGAATGCGGCATTGAACGTCAGCACAAAGGGATTGTTCCGCAAATGCCGGGCACTGCGCCGGGGCAGGCAAAACGCCTCCAGCGGCAACACGCAGCGCGGATCGGGCGACCACCAGAGTATGGGCAGGCCCGCCTCATACCAGGGGAAAATCCCTCGGCTGTAGGCCGCCAGAAGCCGTTCAGGATGCAGGTCGCCGCCAAAGCAGAGCAGACCATCCTTGCGCGCGGATTCCAATGGCGGAAACTGGGCAGCCATGGCCGTATAAATCCTCAATGGGTATCCCCCGTGACGGCCAGACCCGTGTTTTACAGGCAGCCGCGCCGCATTTCTGCGACTGGCAAGGCAGTGGAACGTCCAGGGAAGGGAGTGCCGACGGGGCGGTCTTTCACCGCCCCGTCGGCACTGTAAACTGCCCTAGTCAGCCTTTCGGGATTTCTTTGCAGGCTTGCCCCTGGCAGGCCCGGCGGCCGAGCCACGCTCCGCAACACTTGCCGCCTTGCTTTTTCCCGAGGCTTTTTTCTTGCTGTCGGCCTTGACCTTCTTTGTGTCTGCCGGATCGGCTGTTTCTGTTTTGGCCTTCACCGGCTTCTTTCTGGCAGCCGCAGCAGAACGCGCGGGTTTTGCCCCGACGGACTCCAGCACAAGGGCGTCGTCCACAAGGTCAAGCCGTGCGCTGCCCCCCTTGGCCAAAGAGCCGAACAGCAGTTCGTGCGCCAGCCTGTCTTCCAGTTCGGTACGCAGCAGACGCCGCAGGGGACGCGCGCCCATGACGGGATCAAAGCCCTTGCGGGCCAGCCATTGCCGGGCCTTCTGCCCAAGCTCGAGGCTCACATGGCGCTGCTCGAGGCTTTCCACAATCTCGGCCATAAACTTGTCCACAATGCGCAGCATCATGTCCTCGGTCAGACTGCCGAACGGCACAAGAGCATCAAGCCTGTTGCGGAATTCGGGGCTGAAGGTATTTTCCACGGCCTTGAGACCCTTGTGGGCCGCATCCTGACGTGTGGCGCCGCCAAAACCCATGGCCGGGCGCGACATGTCAAAAGCTCCGGCATTGGAGGTCATGATCAGGATAACGTGCGAAAAATCCGTCTTGCGCCCCGTGTTGTCCGTCAGCGTGGCATAATCCATGACCTGAAGAAGCACATTGAATATGTCGGGGTGGGCTTTTTCCACTTCGTCCAGCAGCACCACGGAATACGGGGCCTTGCGCACGGCCTCGGTAAGCAGGCCGCCCTGATCAAAGCCCACATAGCCGGGAGGCGCGCCTATAAGGCGCGACACGGCGTGCTTTTCCATATATTCGCTCATGTCATAGCGCAGAAATTCCACACCCATGAGCTTGGCCAGACTGCGGGCCACCTCGGTCTTGCCCACGCCCGTGGGGCCGTAGAACAAAAACGCTCCGGCCGGGCGCTGCTCCTGCCCAAGCCCGGCGCGGGCGCGCAGAATGGCTCGCACGGTCAGTTCAATGGCCGCATCCTGACCGAACACCAGCCCCTTGAGGTCTTTTTCAAGCGAGGCCAGACGGTTGCGTTCCGTTCCGGACACGGTGCGCACGGGAATGCCCGCCATGCGGGCCACGATGCGTTCCACATCCCCGACACCCACCAGAGGCAAGGGCTTCTTGCCGCTTGCGCCGGATTTTGCAGAAGCTCCCCCGGCCTTTTGCACGCCGCGCCCCAGCCGCACCGCCGCCCCGGATTCATCCATGACGTCAATGGCCTTGTCGGGCAAAAGACGGTCACGCACATGACGTGCCGTCAGATCGACCATGGCCTTGACGGCGGCAGAGCTGTACCGGACCTTGTGGAAATCGGCATAGCGCTTTTCCAGACCCTGAAGAATGGCAAGGCATTCCTCCGGGCTTGGCTCGGTCAGGTCAATGCGCTGAAAACGCCGGGCAAGCGCGCGGTCTTTTTCAAAATGATTGCGGAACTCTTCGTATGTAGTGGAGCCGATGCAGCGCAGTTCGCCGCTGGCAAGCACCGGCTTGAGCAGGTTGGAGGCATCCATGGAGCCGCCCGACGTGGAACCCGCCCCAACGATGGTATGTATTTCGTCAATAAACAGGATAGCTTCTGGCAGTTCCTTCAAACGCTGCACCACTGCCTTGAGGCGGCTTTCAAAGTCGCCCCGGTAGCGCGTGCCTGCCAGCAGCAGCCCCATATCCAGAGCAAACAGCCTGGCCTTGCTGAACATTTCCGGCACATTGCCTTCAACTATGCGCAAGGCCAGCCCTTCGGCCAGAGCGGTTTTGCCCACGCCGGGGTCGCCCACAAAAAGAGGATTGTTCTTGCGGCGGCGGCACAGCACCTCCACCGCGCGGTCAAGCTCGTTTTCGCGCCCCACCAGCGGGTCTATCTTGCCTTCACGGGCACGGGCCGTAAGATCAACGGCATACTGGGCCAGAGGATCGGCCTTGGCGTCTTTTTCCTCGCCTTCGCCGCCCTGCTCCACACCCCGTGAGCCGCCGCCCTCGTCCATGCCATGCGACACAAACGTGAGCACGTCCAGCCGCTCCACCCCCTGCTTGCGCAGGTAATAGTGGGCGTAGCTTTCCTCTTCGTCCATAATGGAGATGAGCAGGTCTCCCAGTTCTACGGTATCACGTCCGGCAGCACGGATATGCCCCAGGGCGCGCTCAAGCACACGCTGCACGCCTTCTGTCTGGGCCACCTCATGCTTGCCGGCAAGGGGAACCACTTCCAGCTCACGGTTGAAAAAATCCTCAAGCTGCTCGCGCAGCACGGCCACACTGGCCCCGCTGCCTTCAAGCAGAATACGGCCGCGCATGCTGTTTGTGAGCGCGTAAAGCACATGCTCGACAGTCAACATGTCATGGCGGCGCCGGTGCGCTTCCATAAGTGCATCACGAATGACGCTTTGAACACTCTTGCTCAGCATAGGCAATCTCAGTAAATTTTTTCCATGGTGCACTTGAGGGGGAATCCGGCGGCTCTTGCTGCCTGATGCACCCTTTTCACCTTGGTTTCAGCCACTTCATGGGTGTACACGCCACATTGGCCCACGCCCTGCTGGTGCACGTTCAGCATGATGGCGGTTGCTTCCTGCGTGGTCTTGTTAAAAATACTGCACAGAACAGCCACTACGAAGTCCATGCTGGTATAGTCGTCGTTATGCAGAAGAACCCGGTAACGATCCGGCTCCTTCAGCTTTTTTTCCACAATGACCTGGCTTTCGCCGTCATTGCGGCCCTGTTTGAAAGAGGACATTCAATGGCTCCACAGTACGGTTTTCAGCGCGATACCGGGGGAACATCGCTTTTCTCCCCCAGGCCCAGTTGCTGCCGCCAGGCTTCTCTTTGCGCTTCGCTGAACACAAAGGAGCGGCGCGCAGGCAGGTTGTTACGCTGCAGCCATTCCTGATGCAGCTGATGATAATTCTTGGTACTCATTGCCATCTTGTCAAGCCCCAGACGGCGCTGCACAGCCTCGATGGCTTCGGGTTCGCCTTCCAGTTCGGCCCCTTCCATAAAGGGCAGAATATCAAGCTCTACCTCCACGCCGTCCAGCATCCAGGGTTCGCGGACTTTTTCATACCGCGCCACGGCGCTGTAGCCAAGGCCTTCAAGAATATGCTTCATGGCGGACGCGTCCGCCACTTCCACTTCACGCTCGTCACGCACCTTGTACTGCCCGGCCCCGGCCGGAACTGCCGCCGGAAGCTTGAGGGTCAGCACATGCCGAAACCGTGTGCCCCACTCCTGACTGCGCAGACGCAGCAAACGGCCACCGGCGACAAGGCTGCCGTCCTGCGTGTCAAAAACCGTATTGCTTTCAAAATGCGCGCCATGACAAAGAGCACCGGCTTCGGCCAGCCTGCGGCGCAGATCGTCCAGATTTGCATCAGGAAATTTGCGTTCCACTTCCAGCGCCATTACTCATTGTCCTCCGCTTTGGGGCGGCGATGAAAAAGCCGCTGCTGCAAGGCCGCGATGGTGGCAACGCCGCCCTTTTCTTCTCCGGGATGCACAATGGGGTCAAAGCCCAGACGTCTGGCCTGAGTAAGGCGCAGTTCCTGCGCGGCTACGGGCCGCACCTGCCCGTTCAGGTCCACCTCGCCCCACAACACGCTTTTTTCAGGCAGCGGTACGTCATAATAGGATGAAAGCACCGCGGCCACCAGAGCCAGGTCAAGCCCCGGCTCATTGAGCTTCATGCCGCCACCCACCTTGGCATAAATATCCACCTGCGCAAAATTGAGCTTGAGCCTTTTTTCAAGCACGGCCAAAAGCAGATGCAGGCGGCCCACGTCAAAGCCCAGGGCAGCACGGCGCGGGATGCTCAGAAAAGTGCGGGATACAAGGGCCTGCACCTCCACCGCAAGGGGCCGCTGCCCGTCCACAGCCATGACCACGGCCGTACCCGAAAGGGAAGCATCACGCTGGCCCAGAAAAAAGGTGGAGGGGTCATCCACCACTTCCATGCCGCGCTGGCCCATGCGAAAAACAAGCAGCTCCTCATTGGGGCCGAACCGGTTCTTGAAAACGCGCAACAGGCGGAACATCTGCCGCCGGTCGCCTTCAAGAGAAATAACCGTATCCACCATATGCTCCAGCAGCCTCGGCCCGGCCAGCACCCCATCCTTGGTCACATGCCCCACGAGAATGAGCGTGCAGCCCAGACGGCGGCACAATTCAAGCAGCGAGGTGGCAACGGCCCGTACCTGGCTGACATTGCCGGGCAAGCCTTCGGCCTCAAGACTTGTAAGAGTCTGCACCGAGTCCACCACAAGCAAGGCCGGATTTTGCGCATTGGCCGCCTCTACCACGTCTTCCACACGAGACGTGGCAAGGGCCAGCAGGTTGGGATCGAGCATGCCCAGACGCTCGGCCCTGCTCTTGATCTGCGGCAGCGATTCCTCGCCGCTGGCATACAGGACGGGACGGCCCACAGCAGCCATCTGAGCGGCCACAAGCCCGGCCACCTGCAAAAGGAGTGTGGACTTGCCTATGCCGGGCTCGCCACCCACAAGAATGGCAGCTCCGGGCACAAGCCCCCTGCCCAGCACCCTGTCCAGAGCTTGCAGGCCGCTGCCGTAAGGCTCGTGGCCTGCGTCCTCCACCTGGCACAGGGCTACAGGACGTCCGGATGCGCTGCTGTCGCCCAACGGGGAGCGAGCCTTGCCCGATGACCGGGCCTGTACCGACGCTTCCAGCGTGTTCCATTCATGGCAACCGGGGCACTGGCCCCGCCACTGCATTGTCTGCGCGCCGCACGAGGAGCATATATATATTTCACGTATTTTCGCCATGTTTCAAGCCTACGGAAAAAGTACGGGGGGCGCAAGGCGGGAAGCCCGGCGGCTGCCCACGCAGCCGCTAGTGCGGCGGGATAAAGACATTTTTTCAGGATTGTGCGGCGTACAGGGAGTGTCATGCAAAAACAGCAAAGCCACAGCCTGCATCATGGATGCGCGTCCCTGCCGGGCCGGGCCGGGCCGGGGCAGCACGCTGACCGGGCCAACGGTCTGCTATCGCCGCACGGCAAGGACGGTCGCGCAGAAAATACCGCCAAGAATGGCCGCCGCGCTTATGCCGAGGCGCAGTGTAACGGCCTCGCCCATAAAGGCCGCGCCACCAAGAGCGGTAATAAGCGGCACGCTCAGCTGCACCACGGCGGCGGTGGGCACACTGAGGCATGGCAGCACGGAATACCACAGCACATAGCCAAGAGCCGAGGCAACGGCTCCCGCAGCCAGCGCACAGGCCACGCCCGCCCAGGGAAGGGAAAGACCGCCCCCGCCCCACACCCCCTGGGGAAAGAGCAGGGACGGAAGCAGCAGCACAAGCGCCAGGGGCAGACAGCGCACAAAGTTGCCCGCCGTTGCGGCCACCGGGGCACTGTTTTTGCGTCCGAACACCGTATAGAGCGCCCATGAAGCGCCCGAAAGAAAAATAATGGCTGAAGGCCACAGGGGCGGCGCGTCCAGACCGGGCAAAAGCAGATACACAAGGCCCGCAAGGGCCAGACTTATCCCCAGCGCCTGCGCCCTGCTGGGCCGCTGCCCCAGCAGCACGCCCGCGCCCACCATGGTCACCTGCACGGCCACGGCAATAATGAGAGCGCCGGCCGCTGCGGGCAAATTGACATAGGCCCACGAAAAACAGGCCATATACGCAAAAAGGGCCAGAGCGGCGCGCCGGTTTCCGTGCTGCAGAACGCGCTGCCCCCGCAGCGCCATGAACAGCCACAGGACAATGGCTGCCGAGGATGCCCGCAACACCGTATAGCTGACAGCGTCCATGCCCGTGCCAAAGAGCGCCATGCGGCACAGCAAGGAGTTTGCCGCAAAAAATGTCATGCAGACAGCCGTGAGCAAAAACGTGCGGAACATCCCGCCAGTGCCGCCGTGAAGGGTCATCGCGTCTGCCTTGTGCCTTGCAGCTTCCTGAAAATGGTGCTGCGGTTAACCTGAAAAAGCTCCGCAACACGCTGCACCGAGCCATGAACCTCAATGGCCTTGAGCAAAAAATCGCGCTCCATTTCCGCCATGATTTCCCGCAGCGGGCGGCGGGCGCCAAGCACATCTTCCGAGTACCGCGTGGCGTCGTGCGTTACGCCGGTAACCTGAACGGGCAGGTCGCGCGGCGTGATGAGCGGGCCAGTGAGCGTAATGACCAGGCTGTGAACCATGTTCTGCAACTCACGCACATTGCCGGGCCAGGCATATGCGGCCATCATGTTCAGGGTTACATCCATAAAAGCCATGACTTTATGATATTTTGCCGCGTAGTGCGCCAAAAAATGCTCTGCCAGCAGAGGCACATCTTCCTTTCTGTCCCTCAGGGAGGGGATGCGCACCGTGGCGACATTGAGGCGATAATAGAGGTCGCGGCGAAAGGTTCCGGCTTCGACGCTTTCGGCAAGGTTGCGGTTGGTGGCCGCAATAATGCGCACATCCACCTTGCGCGGGCTGGACGCCCCCACCCGCATGATTTCGCCATCCTGAAGCACGCGCAACAGCCGCGTCTGCATGGACAGTGGCAGTTCGCCCACTTCGTCCAAAAAGATGGTGCTGCCATCGGCAATCTCAAAATACCCGGCCTTGCCCTTGCTGGAGGCTCCGGTAAAGGCGCCGGGCATGTAGCCGAACAGTTCCGACTCCGTAAGGGTTTCGGAAATGCCGCCGCAGTCGACCTTGAGCAGTATTTTGTCGCGCCGCTCGGAAAGGCCGTGGGTAAAACGGGCGAAAACGTCCTTGCCCGCGCCCGTTTCACCCAGAATGAGCACCGTGGCGTCTGTGGCGGCAAAGCGCCGCAGCAGCGAAACCACCTCGCCCATTGCGGGGCTGGCATAAATGGGTTCGCGCGCCTTGCTGCCCTCGCTTGCCATATACGCCAGCTGGTCATTGATCTGGTCAATAAGCCTGCACTGCCCGGCCACCTGATCCTGCAACTGGGCCAGCAGAGTTATGTCACGCGCAAAGGTGACCACAAGGCAGAGGTCACCGCGCGTGTCAAAAACAGGAAAACCCGTCAGCACCAGCTTTTTGCCGTTCTTGAGCTGCTGCACATGGGTGGCGGGCCTGCCGGTGCGCACTATCTGCGGGTTGAGGATATGGTCAAAAACCCCCTCTTCCACCAGACATCGCACGTTCTTGCCCTGCACCTGCTCCTGGGTGAGGCCGGTCAGCTGCTCGTACATGCGGTTAACGCGCAGGCTGGTTCCCGAGGCATCGCTGATAAAGACACCTTCAGGCAAGGCGTCAAGGATGCGCTCCACATGCTTTGAAAGCAGTTCCTGAGAGTGGTCGGCCATATTTCAATCCGGTAAAATGCTGGAAAGTCAGCGGGGAATCTGCACCCGCTCCCCCAAAATGTCCAGAGCAGCCTTTTGCAGCGCGCCCATAACCGCCTTGTCCAGGCTCACTTCGCCCATGGGAACCTCCCGGCCCAGAAAATGGTATTTCTGGGTTCCCAGACGGTGATAGGGCAAAAGCTCATAGTTGACCCGCTCGTAGGGCTTGATAAAGCGGGCTATGGCCGCAATGGCCTCCGCAGTGTCATTGAAGCCGGGAATCACGGGCGTGCGGGCCAATATGGGCAAGTCCGGAAATTCTTCTGCCAGAATGCGGAAATTTTCAAGGATGCGCGCATTGGGCTGGCCTGTCTGGGCCTCATGAACCTCGCTGTCCATATGCTTGAGATCGTAAAGCACGTAGCTCAGATGGGGCGCGGCCTCGCGCACGGTTGCGGCAGACGCCATGCCGCAGGTTTCCACCGCTGTTTTGATGCGGCGGGCGCGGGCTTCGCGCAGCAGGGCCACAGCATAGTCGCCCTGCAACAGCGGTTCGCCACCCGACAGGGTCAGGCCCCCGCCGGAGCGGGCATAAAAAGCCATATCCTGCTCCACAACGCGCAGCACGTCAGCCACGTCACGCTTTTTACCGTATACCAGCAAGCCCTGCGCGGGGCAAACATCTGCGCACGGCATGGAACAGCCGTGACACTGGCTGCGCTCGATACGCGGCTTGTCGTCATCGCCGCAAGCAATGGAGCCATGAGGGCAGGCCGGCAAACAGTGGCCGCACTTTGAAATACCGATACAGCGCCCGGGATTGCAAGCCAGTTCGGCACAGGATTTTTGCGATTCCGGGTTACTGCACCAGCGGCATGAAAGGGAACAGCCCTTGAGGAACACGATGGTGCGTATGCCCGGACCGTCATGAACAGAATACTTTTGAACGTTGAATACCATTCCCTGCTGTTTGTCATCCAGACACATGTTTTCTTCCTTTTCTGCGCAACGGCGTTCTACGGCAAGCGACGGCTCAAAGACAACAGTCGTAAAAATGCGGGGAGGATGTCTCCTCCCCGCTTCAGACGACGGCCCTACATCACATCATGTTCCGTACGGGCAATGAGGTCATTCTGCAGATCGGGCGACAGGTCTACAAAATAGGCGCTGTAGCCGGCGATACGCACAATAAGATTGCGGTATTTCTGCGGGTCTTTCTGCGCGGCCACAAGTGTGCCCTTGTTGACCACGTTGAACTGCACATGCCAGAGCTTGAGGTCGCAGAACGTGCGGATAAAGGACACCAGCTTTTCCGTGCCCTGCTCGCCTTCCACACATTTGGGCGTGAACTTGATGTTCAGCATGCGGGCAGCGCGATCGCGCATGCCCATATTCTTGGTGGTGCAGTTGGAAAGCAGCACGGCGGTCGGGCCGTTCACATCGGCCCCGTGCGAGGCAGATGAACCGTCAGACAGGGGAAAACCGTCGGTGCGCCCGTTGGGCGTGGCGGAAACCACCTTGCCGAAAGGCACGTGCGAGGTAAAAGGCACATAGCGCACGTCATTATGGATGCCGAGGTCGCTCATGGAATACTTGTTGCCGTACTCCACGGAAATCTTGTCGATTTCACGGCCGATGGCGTCGGCGTACTCGTCATTGTTGCCGTAGCAGGGGGCCGAGCGCAGCAGGGCGCGCACGTCTTCATAGCCTTCAAAGTCGGCGTCGATGGCTGCAACAAGCTTGTCCATGCTCAGCCTCTTTTCTTCAAAGACCAGCTTTTTCACGGCCGCCAGGGAGTCCACCACGGTTCCCAGCCCCATATATTCAAAGTAGCCAAGGTTGATGCCCTCGGGGATCTGTTCCTGATGCAGGTCAATGCAGTGTTTCATGCACAGGTCGTGCATGGCGGAACCCATAGGCTGGGCAAAGTGTTCGGCGCGCAGCTTGTTGATGATGTACTGCTGGGTAAACGCCGCCTTGAGGAAAAGCAGATGCTGCTCCACATAGGCATTCCAGAACTGGTCCCAGGTCGTGAAGCTGCGGGGGTCACCCGTTTCGACGCCGAGCAGCTGGTCGCCGTATTTTTTCATGCGCCCGTTACGCAGCACCATTTCCACGGCAGCGGCAAAGTTGATGTAGGCTCCGCCGGAGGTATAGGTGTCGCGGTTGGGCATGCGGGCTTCGGTGCAGCCGGAAACGGCATAATCCAGCGCTTCTTCAAAGGTCGCGCCCTTGGAAACGTAGAGCGGCACGATTTCTTCGTCATTGATCAGCTTGGGAAAGCCCGAGCCGTACTTGATGGTTTCGGCCACGTCCCAAAGGTAGCGCTCGGGCGCGCGTGAGTGGATGCGGGCCGCGAGGTCGGGATAGTGCAGCGGAAACTCGCGCTTGGACTTGAGAATCAGATAGGTGAGGTCATTGCTGGCATCACGCCCGTCAGGGGTCTGCCCGCCAACGGTGACCGCCTCCCAGTGGGCATAGCCTTCGTTAAAGGCCCCGCCGGTGGGAGAAATGTACATGTCGATAAATTCGGCCATGCCCACCCACATGCATTCCAGCAGCTCCATCGCCTGGGCTTCGGTAATTTTTCCGGCCTCACGGTCCTGCCTGTAGAAAGGCTGGAAATACTGGTCCATGCGACCATTGGAGATGGTGGTTCCGGTCTTCTGCTCAATGCGGGAGAACATCTGGGTAAACCACTGGCTCTGGCAGGCTTCCCAGAAATCGCGGGCTGGCTCGCCGGGGACGTGTTCGGCGTTTTCAGCCATGCGCAGCAGTTCGGCCTTGCGCACGGGGTCGGCTTCTTTTTCGGCCATTTCACGGGCAAGCACGGCATGGCGTTTGGCCCAAAGCACGATGGCATCGCACACGATGATTACGGCTTCAAGGAAGGGGCGCTTTTCGCGATCGTCTCTGGCGCTGAGCGGATCAAGGGCAGCCAGCTTTTCCTGGGCTTCTTTCCTGATGCTGTTAAAGCCCCGCTTGAGGATTTTTTCGTAGTCGTGAACCCACTGGATGGATGAACGGAACGAAGAGGTTTCGTTGACGATAAAACGGGAAATCAGGCCATCGGGATCATCGTAGGTAAGCTTGTGAACCTCGGGTGGCAGGGCCGCATTGAGCGCCTCATGATAGGTCTTGCCTTTCCAGAACGGAGCAATCTCTTCTACCACGCGCTTGGCGTCTTCGGGCGTGATGGTGGCGGGCGACGTTTTGCGGGTGGGCAGATCGCGCACGGCGATATCAAGAAAGTCGCCGTCCAGTTCCGGATAAAGAATGCCATAGCGACCATCGCAACCGGCGCGGCCAAGCAGCAGCTGGTCTTCCTGCACATAGACGGTCATGTTGCTGGCAATGTGCATGAGGGCCTTGGCCCAGCGCAATACCAGCGGCTGACCTTCAGTTTCTTTCATGGACTGGGTGAAATACAGCGCGCGTTCGATGTCGATGCGCGGCTTCTGCCCTTCAAACCGTTCCAGAAGTCTGAAAACCCGGGGATGGGTCTTGCGGAACTTGTCTTCGCGACCTTCAATCTTGTCGTACAGGCGCTGCTCCTGGGGGGACCGGCATTCGCAAGTGGTCATGCTCATCACGCTACTCCTGAATAATATGAATTACAGAGCGCGGTACGATTTGTACGCCGCCGCGCTGAGAACGCCTTGCCAAGCTGGCTATCCTCGTTATGACGACGTAATTGCATGGGGCATGCCACATTTGCTAACATTATGATTTTATTTGTGTTTTAATATATTTCCCTTTTTCAGCCAGCAGATAAAAGCTCTCCATTTCACAAATGATGCAGTTTTGCACCAAACTGTAAGGCTTTTCAATAAAACACCCCAATTATGCGACGCATATTTGCAACACTCCTTTTTTGTGGCGCATGGCGGCAGGTGCAACCCCGCGCAAACAAGCATGTTTCAACTTTCACAAACAGCGCTTTTTAACACAGAAACAACCATTCCTGTTAGCTGCAAACTTGCGACACCACTATCCGGCCAAGCTCAAATCGTCGATAGCATATATCATAATATACCGATAAGAGTGATATTTTTTAAGATAAAAGGCCATCTCCCCCGCTTTTCCGCTGGCACGCATCCTGCAAAAGCAAAAAATCACAAGACCCGGAGGCCAACATCAGGCATTTTGCTTTTTGCAATTGTTCATCTCATGGGAGGAGACTATGAGAAAAGTGTCACATCAAAACTGTACCACTCGTAACCCAAACGCTTCCTGCAGGCCGGACACCCATAAAAGCCACGGCCCGTGCCGCAGAACCGTGCTGACGACTTCGACACGTGGGGAGAACTGGAAATGAAGGTGATAGATTTTCGTTTTCGCCCGAACACTCCCGAGATCATCAACGGCATCAAGAACAGTGCCATGTTCAAGGCGGCGTGCAAGGCCATAGGCTTTGACCGGCGCAAGGCCCAGCCGCTTGAAGACATTGTGGCAGACCTTGACCGGCTTGATGTGGAGATGGGGGTCATCACCGGGCGCGACTGCGAAACCACCTATGGTTTCCCTGCCAACAACCCCAGCGTACTGGAATTCTGCCGGGCCTATCCCCAGAAATTTGTGGGGTTCTGGGGGATTGATCCTCACAAGAAAATGGCCGCCCTGCGCGAAATCGAGCTTGTCTCTTCCGAATACGGCATGAAGGGCATCGCCATTGACCCGTATCTTGCGCACATTCCCGCATCCGAAGCCCGTTTTTACCCCGTGTACGCCAAATGCTGCGAACTGGGCCTGCCCGTATTCATCACCATGGCCCCGCCGCCCCAGGTTCCCGGAGCCATTCTGGAGTATGCCGACCCGCGCGATGTGGACAAGGTAGCCAGAGACTTTCCCGAACTGACGCTCATCATGAGCCACGGTGGCTACCCCTTTGTGAATGAGGCTGTGTACACCTGCTTGCGCAACGCCAATGTATACATGGACATTTCTGAATACGAACGTGCCCCGATGGTTGACGTCTATGTGCAGGCCATGAATGAGCTGATTACGGACAAGGTGCTTTTTGCCAGTGCCCATCCCTTTGTGGAACTGGCCGACGCTCTTGAAGCATACCGCGACTTTGAACTGACTGATGAGGCCCGCCGCAAAATCATGTACGAAAACGCCCGCCGCGTGCTGGGCCTGGCATAAAGGAGAAGGATATGAGCGTTGCCGTTACTGACAAACAGGCGCAAAAAAACCTGCGCCGCGTGGTTATCTCCTCCCTCATGGGCGCGGTTATCGAATGGTATGACTTTTTCCTTTATGGCGTGGTGGCCGGGCTTGTGTTCAACAAGCTTTATTTTCCCGCATTTTCACCGGGCGTAGGAACCATTCTGGCATTCGCCACCTTTGCCGTGGGTTTTGTGGCCCGCCCCTTGGGCGGCATTATCTTTGGTCACTTTGGCGACAAGATCGGCCGTAAAAAAATGCTCATCCTCACCCTTGAGATCATGGGTGTTGCCACGGTGCTCATTGGCTGCATTCCCTCTTACGACACCATCGGCATCTGGGCGCCCATTCTGCTGGTTATCTGCCGTCTGGCTCAGGGCATCGGGCTTGGCGGGGAATGGGGAGGCGCCGTGCTCATGGCCTATGAATCCGCACCGGCCCACAAGCGTGCATTTTACGGCAGCTTGCCCCAGGTCGGCCTTTCACTGGGCCTGATGCTGGCTTCCGGGGTTATCGGCCTGCTTTCATTCCTGCTGTCTGACGAAGCGTTTCTTGCCTGGGGCTGGCGCATCGCCTTTTTGCTGAGCGCGGTGCTGGTGCTTGTGGGCGCGTACATACGCACATCCGTTCAGGAAACCCAGGACTTTTCCTCTGCCAAGAAAGAAGTGGCGAAAATACGCTACCCCATGCTTGAAGCCTTCAAGCGCTATCCCAAAACCCTTACGGCCTGCGTGGGTGCGCGATTTGTGGAAGGCATCGCCTTTAACGTTTTTGGTGTGTTTTCACTGACCTATCTTACACAGACCTGCGGCGTTAACCGCACGGTGGCCCTCATGGCCGTTGTGGTGGCCTCTGGTGTCATGGCCTGCTTCATTCCCATGTGGGGAGCCATGGCAGACCGTGTGGGCAAAGGCCGCATCTTCGGCACGGCCGCCCTGCTGCTGGGCATAACCGCCTACCCGGTATTCTGGGTACTGCACAACTACGCCACCACAAACCTTTTCTTTGTCTATCTGGCCATTATCGTTCCCTTTGGCATTATCTACGCTGCAGCCTATGCCAGCATGGCAAGCCTGTTTTCTGAAAGTTTCGATGCCTCGGTGCGGTATTCCAGCATTTCATTCGTCTACCAGTTCTCGGGCATTTTCGCTTCGGGCCTGACGCCCATGATAGCGACCATGCTTGTGCAGGCCAACGATTCTCAACCCTGGTATCTCTGCGGATACCTGCTTGTGGCGGGCGTCATCAGCACCGCGTCCACCATATGGATAGGCAACCTCCGGCTTGCCAAGGCTGAGCCGCGCGTGCTGCCCGATGAAGAAAACAGCGTTCTTGCCCCCGGTTCCGCAAGCGAACAGAACGCCTGACATCTCCTGAGTCTGCCCTGAACACGGCCGGGGATTGCCGACCCCGGCCGTGAACAGTCAGGCCGCACACCCCTGCGGATGCAGACATTCCCCCCTGTGAAAGCCCCCTTTGCCCTGCCGCTGCCGCCGGGCAAAGGGGGCCGTGCCTTCGATGCTGGCCGCCGCATTGCAAACATATCCTCCCCCAACAGCGAAACGCCCGCCGCCGATGCGAGATCGGCGGCGGGCGAACAGGTGGAAACAGCCTGTGGCGTCCGGAGTCTGAAGAATTTTTCTATTTGGCGGCCTTCTCGCCCTGCCTGTCTTCCTGTACGGGGATATCCTTCACGTCCACGATACGCACGCCGAATTCGGCCACGCCATCAGGAGGCGCATAGAACAGCACCATAAAGGGAACCTCGCCCCCACGGGGGACATTGGTATTGTTGGTGAGAATCTCCACCTTGTTGTTGAGAAAAGACTCCATCTCCTTTTCGCTCAATACCTGAAGCTGAAAAAGGGAAAGCTGCACGCCGCCAAGCTGCTTTTTGGTGGCGAGCGTTTTCTTGTCCTTGTCGTAAATGGCGGCCTCAACGGTAACCAGCTCCTTTGGTTCAGGAAACTCGTTAACCACCTTGCCCTCAATAACAAAGACCTTGCCCACCTTTTCATTGTCCACATAGTACTGGCGCACATTGCGCATGGTGAGCATTTCCACCTTTTTCGCCAGTTCCTGCTCTGTGGGCGGGGCGTTTTCACCAGCGGCGGAATGCTTGAAGTACCAGTATGCACCTCCGCCACAAGCCAGCACAAGCAACAGTATGCCAAACAGCTTGCCAAGCCTGCCCCGCTTTTTCACGGGCATATCAGGCAGAGGCCCCTGGGTGGCAAGCTGCTCGGCCGGATCATAGGCAAACACAGTCTTGCAGACCGAACAACGCAGCTTCACACCCGGCCGGGCAAGTTGATCCGGCAGGTTAAAGCGGCTTGAACAATTGGGACATCTTACTTCCATGCCGTTACTCTCCAAAACCGTATCCGGCAGCCGGTACAGCGGAACGTTTATTCGGGAATGATCTCAAAGACAGCGGGCAGATTACGATAGTGTTCGGCGTAATCGAGACCATACCCCACGATAAAGCCCTGCGTCAGCTTAAAGCCGGCAAAGTCGACGTGAACGTCAATTTCGCGCCTTTCATTCTTGTCCACCAACGAGGCCAGCCGCAGACTGCGGGCCTTGCGCGCGGCGAACTGCCCAAGCAGAAAACGCATGCTGTGCCCACTGTCCACAATATCTTCAACAATCAGCACATGCTTGTCACAGATATCAATCTCGATATCCTTGTTGAAAATAACATGCTTGGAACTGCTTGATCCCTTGCCGTAGCTGGACAGGCGCACGAAGTCCAGCTCCAGGTTCTTATTTTGCAAGGCCCGTACCAGGTCGCTGAAAAACACAAAGCCGCCCTTGAGCACACATATGGCTACCAAAGGTTCCTGACCATAACAGGCGTCAATTTCAGCGGCCAGCTCCTTCACCCGTTGAGCAATCTGCTCCTGACTGAAGACGGTTTTCAGTTCTTTGACCTTAATCTCATGCCCCACCTTAGACATCTGATCCTCCAGCACGGGCCGCAGGGCGGCCCCATCTTCAGGGGCCGCAACATTTTCCGGCTCCATGGCGAACAATCCGCATTGATCAATGCGGTCGGGACAGCGGGCACCCCACGCGCCTGCCGCCCATATTTTTATGGCCACGTTCCGGCCCGGCACGAGCCGCGCGATGGACGCGCAGCCCTGAAACCGGGGCACGGAACGTGTTTATATGCTTACTTCTGCTCAAGCAGCTTGCTGAACACCATTTCCATCATTTCGGCATCGGCAATGCCCGGCTCGGAGATGACGCGCTGCCCGTCCTTGGCATAAAAAACATTGTGCGGGATGCTGGTTATCTGAAACGCCTTGGCAATATCACGGTCTGCCATGTACACGGGGTAGTCCATGCCCATTTTCTTGATAAACGGCGCCACAACCTTGGCATCGTCATCCACGGAAAGGCTGATGATAAGCACATCCTTGCCGGCGTATTTCTTGTTCACCTGCACAAGCTCGGGAATCTCCACCTGGCAGGGCGGGCACCATGTGGCAAAAAAATTGAGCATGATGACCTTGCCCTTGTTCTTGGTCAGAAGGTCTGTCAGCCCGGCCAGATTGAGCGAAGGCACGCCCGAGGCGGACGAAGAGCCGGCAAATGCCGCGCAGGGCAAAAGCAGGCACAGCAGCAAGGGAAGAATAATTTTTTTCATATCATACCTTTACGGGCCGTATTCATGGCCGGAATATGCGTGAAGGGTTACCATGCCGCCGGGCCTTGCGCGCGGGCGCACGGCATGACCGCACCCACGAATTGCAGAACATCGCTACATGAAATTCTTGGCGGCCCGCACGGCGCCCACGGCATCCGCGCAATAGGCGTCGGCTCCGATGGCGTCGGCAAATGCCTGAGTGACGGCAGCGCCGCCCACCATCACCTTGATGCCCAGCCCCTTATCCCTGACCAGCTTTATGGTATCTTCCATACGTACCATCGTTGTGGTCATCAGGGCCGACAGGCCGATAATACGCGCTTTATGCTCAAGGGCGCAAGCCACGATATCTTCAGCAGGCACATCCTTGCCCGCGTCAATGACATCAAAACCGTGATTGCCCAGCAGCAGGGAAACGATATTTTTGCCAATATCATGAATATCCCCTTCCACCGTAGCCATTATCACCACCGGCCGCTCTTCCGGGCCACGCCCGGCTTCAAGCCGGGGCTTCAGATGGGCAAAAGCCGTCTGCATGGTTTCGGCCGCACGGATAAGCTGGGGCAAGAAATATTCCCGCCGCTCGTACCGTGCGCCCACCTCGGTAATGGCCGGAATAAGCACTTCCTGCACAAGGGTGAAAGGCTCTGCCCCTGCGGACAGTTCGGCCTCAAGCAACGACAGGACATTTTCCCTGTCGCCGTTCAGCACGGCCTCCCCGAGGGTTTTGGACGCCCCGCCGCCACCCTGGCGTTGCAGCACGCTGCCTTCACCGGGCTTCCAGCTGGCGTAACCTGAAATAAACGAAGAAGCGTGCGGGTCATGCTCGCCGAGCACCTTGAGAGCGTCAGCCGCCTCGCGCAGACGCTGGGCCGAGGGGTTGGCAATGCACGATGAAAGTCCCGCCCCTGCGGCGTAGGCCAGAAATGTGGCATTGAGCAGATCACGCGCGGGCAGGCCGAAAGAAAGATTGGAAAGGCCAAGGGTTGTGGGCAAACCCTGTTCGGCGCACCAACGCGTCATTTCAAGACACTGACGCGCGCCGTCCGGGCTGGAAGATACTGCCAGAGCCAGAATGTCCACCATCATGAGCCGACGTGGAATGCCCAGGCGCTCGGCGCGCAGGAGAAGGCTTTCCACCGTGCGGATGCGCTCCGCAGCTTTTTCGGGCAGGGTTGCCCCCTCAAGAGGCAGCAGAATGAAAGGCGCACCGTAATCGCGGCACAGCGGCCCCAGCAGCTCCATTCGGCCTTCTTCGCCGCTGACGGAATTTACCAGAAAAGAGCCGGGGCAATAGGGCAAGGCGGCGGCAATGGCCTGAGCATTGGAAGAATCCAGAGAAAGCGGCACTGTGAGCCGCCCCACCAGCCTCTGTACCAGTTCGGGCAAAAGCGCGGTTTCGTCCACAAGCGGCGCGCCCACGTTCACGTCCAGCACCGTGGCGCCAGCCTCAAGCTGCGCATCTGCAAACTGCAGGGCCGTATCAAAGCGCCCTTCCTGAAGTTCAAGCGTAAGCTGTTTTTTGCCTGTGGGATTGATGCGCTCGCCGATAATGGCAAGAGGCTGCCCCGCGCCGACGCGCACCATCTGCGAACGGCTCGTCAGGCAGATGCCGCTGCGCGTCACGCCTGTGGAACGTACCTCGCCAAGCCCGCGCAGACTTTGCGCCAGCGCCGCAAGGTGCTCGGGCGTTGTGCCGCAGCAGCCGCCCAGCACCTGCGCACCCATATGGGCAAACGAGGATGTTTTGCGGGCAAAATCTTCAGGCCCCAGCGGGAACACCGTTTGCGTGCCCCGCAGTTCGGGCAGACCCGCATTGGGCTCGGCCATGACCGGGCAGGCGCATACGCCCAGAAGCTCGGCAACCACAGGCTCCATCTGCTCCGGGCCAAGACTGCAGTTGGTTCCCACAACATCTACGCCCATATTTTGCATGGTTTCGGCAAAAATGGCGGGGGTTGAACCTGTAAGGCTCACGCCCTGCTCAAATGTCATGGAAACCATCACGGGCAGATCACAGACCTGTCTGGCAGCCACCACGGCGGCTCTGGCTTCGGCCAGATCAAACTGGGTCTCGATAAAAACAAGATCAGCGCCGCCAGCCACAAGGCCCCGGATCTGCTGGGCAAAAACTTCAATCAGCTCAGCAGGTTCTACCGGTCCCAAAGGCTTGGCAAAGTGCCCGGTAGGCCCCACGTTGCCCGCCACAAAGACCGGGCGACCTTCCGGGCGGGGCACATCGGCCGCAGCCGCGCGCGCCACAGAGGCCATGCGCTTGTTAAAAGAAAAAACATCAAGCCCTTTCGGCAGCTTGTAGGCATTGCCCCCGAATGTGCACGACGTGAGCAGGTCAACGCCCGCCTTGAGGTAGGATGCATGTATGCCCCGCAGGATGTCGGGATTTGCCATGCAAAATTCTTCCGGGCTTGTACCTGCGGGAAGACCGGAGGCCTGAAGCATGGTTCCCATGGCGCCATCAAGCAAAAGAGGGCGTCCCGAACCGAGCGCTTGTCTGAAAGTCATGAATGCCGCCACCTTGGCCGTCATAGTTTACTGGAAAAAGCAAGCCTTTCCCGGCTGCCGCGCAAAGCCCGTCTTTGCTTTCCAACCATAATGCCTGTATGGTATGCAAACGTTCCGGCAGCTGCGGGTTTTCCACAGGAGCGGAAGCCGCAGGCACGTTCATCAAAAAAATGATGGCCTGCGCAACCAGCAAACTGTCCTGAAAATCCCGGTCGAAAGGCCGGGCGCGACAAGCCCGCCGTAACGGCCGCACATGTAATCAACGGACGGCTGTTCCATGCCCCGATGAATAATATTGAAAAGAATAAACCAAAACTATAGCATACAGACATTGCAGCGCTTTTGAAAGCGCCAATGCCTGAGTATGGATAAAATGAAAAAAAATAGCAAGATAACCCCGAGCAAAACCAAGGCAGCAGCAGCGGCAAAAGGCAAAAAAACCGCGCTTCCGGTGGAGGTTGTCGCGCCTGAAGACACTCCCGGAAAAGCTTCCGCCACGGCAAGGGCAGCGGCGGGCAAAACACGGGCCCGCACGGCCGCGGGCCTTGAAGCCAGAGCAGCCGCCGGAAATACCGGCAAGAAACGAAAAAAAGAAAAACCCTCGCCACCCGAGCCTGACGAAGAAAGCCGCTACACCGGCCCGGTGCTTGATGTGGACGAAGCCGAGCACGAACACGAGACGGACGAGCCGGACATCGACGCTCCGGACAGCCCGGACAGCGAAGACGAGTTGCTTGACGCCGACATGGATGATGGCGAAGAACCGGGCCTGGAGCATGAAGACGACCGGGGCCGCAGAGTGCCCGCGCCCTCTTCCTCGCGCGTGCCCGCTGTGGGCACTCGCGACAGCCTGCACCTGTACCTCCGTGAAGTAAGCCGCTTTCCCATGCTCAAGCCCGAAGAGGAACATGAGCTGGCTGTGCGCGTGCGCGATCACAATGACGCAGACGCCGCCTTTCGTCTGGTTTCGTCCCATCTGCGTCTGGTCGTGCGTATTGCCATGGATTTTCAGCGCCGCTGGATGCAGAACGTGCTTGACCTTGTGCAGGAAGGCAATGTGGGCCTCATGCGCGCGGTCAACAAGTTTGACCCCGACAAGGGCATCAAGTTTTCCTATTATGCCTCGTTCTGGATCAAGGCGTATATTCTCAAGTTCATCATGGACAACTGGCGCATGGTCAAGATCGGCACCACACAGGTGCAGCGCAAACTGTTCTACAATCTGAACAGGGAACGCCAGAAGCTCATCATGCAGGGCTATGATCCCGATGCAGCCATGCTTTCGGAGCGTCTGGGCGTGACCGAAGAGCAGATCAACGAGATGGACCAGCGCCTTGCGTCCACGGACATGTCGCTCAACGCCCAGGTGGGCGAAGATTCGGGCGGCGCCACCCGCATGGACTTTCTGCCCGCACTGGGGCCCGGCATTGAAGACAGCCTGGCATCTACGGAAATCGCGGGAATCGTGCGCTCAAAGCTCAAGGCCATCATGCCGAAACTCAACGAAAAAGAGCTGTATATCCTGCACAACAGGCTGCTTTCCGACGAGCCGATCACCTTGCGTGAGATAGGCGAACGGTATAACATCACAAGAGAAAGAGTGCGCCAGCTTGAAGCGCGCCTGGTAGAAAAAATCGGTCAACATATGAAGAATGACATAGAAGACTTCTCCGATCACTGGATTCAATCCTAAGCTGCACGGATACGATCCGCAATGAAACGAAAAAATATCGCGCTGCTCTGCGCCCTGATCATGGCCGCCGCCACCTCTTTTTCCCTGCTTGGCTGCGGCGGCTGTGCCGGAACAAAAACTCCGGCCGACCAAAGCCAGGCCAAGGAAAGCTCTGCGGCCCTGCGCGACGTGGAAGTGCAGCAGTCCGAAGAGCAGCTTTCGCCCGAAGCCCGGAGCACCTACGCCTTTCTTCTGTGCGCCCAGGCCCTCAACGCGGAAGATGAGGACGCCCTGCTGCGGGCGGCCCCCCTTATGGCCGAAGCAAGGCTGCCCGCCAACATCTGGCTGGAAGGCGGCGTCTGGCTTGTAAGCCGCAAGTCAGCCGAGGCCGTACCCTATCTTGAGCAGGGGCTTTCAGTGGCCCCCGACGACATGTCGCTCAACCTGCTCTACGCCGAAGCGCTTATGGAACAGGGAGTGCCCGAACGGGGTGTGGAGCTTATGCGTGCCTATCTGGCAAAGCACCCGGACTCGCTGGATGCCCGTCTGGAATTGGCCCTGCTGCTGGTCAAGGTCAAAGAATACGCTGAAGCCGAAAGCCTGCTCACCAGCGTCAGCGCCAAGGAGCGTACGCCGCTGGTGGACTACTACCATGCCCGCGCACTCATCGGCATGGATAAACAGGCAGAGGCCATCCCCTATCTTCAGAAAGCCATCAAGGAAATGCCCGACTTTGTGGAGGCCATGGCCGAGCTGGCTTTTATTCACGAGCAGCGCGCAGAATTGAAATCAGCGCGCAACATATACGAAAAACTGCTTAAATTCAATTTTTCCCCTCAAGATGTGCTTCTGCGGGTCATCAACCTCTCGCTGCGCATGAACCAGCCCGAAAAAGCGCTGAAATACATGCGCCAGGGGCCTGACACCATACCTTTCAAGCTGACGGTGGCAGGGCTTTTCATCGAGTCGCGCCATTATCTGCAAGCCGAAAGCCTGCTCAAGCAGATCGCCGCCAAGGATGACGCCCCTGTGGACGTCTTTCTGCTGCTGGCCGACCTCACCTACGAGCAGCGTCATGACTTGCCGCTGGCGCTTTCATGGCTGGACAGGATCCCGCCGCAAAGCAAGGCGGCGCCCAAGGGGGCCTTGCTGCGCATACAGTTGCTTGGCGAATCCGGAAAAGAACAGGAAGCTCTGGCCGCAACCCGGCAGGCCCAAAAGCAGTTCAGCGACCTCCCCCAGTTCTGGGATCTGGAAGTTCGCCTGCTGGCCCGCCAGAAGCAGATGCCGCTGGCGCTCGAGGTCGCGCGCAAGGCCGTGAAAAAATGGCCCGACAATGCGGAATTGGCCTTCCTGCTTGGCTCTTTGCTGGATGAATCCGGCGACAAAAAAGAGGCCTTCAAGGTAATGGAACACATCCTTACCCTGCATCCGGACAACTATCAGGCCCTCAACTACGTGGGCTACACTCTGGCAGAAGAAAACCGCGAACTGGAACGGGCCCTGAAGCTGCTTGCCAGAGCCGACGAACTGTCGCCCGACCAGTCGTATATCGTGGATTCTCTGGCCTGGGCCCTGTACAGGCTGAACAGGAATGACGAGGCCCTGATCCAGATACGCCGGGCCATCAAGCTTGATGAAAACGCCGATGCCTCCATCTGGGAACATTACGGCGACATTGCCTCAAAGGCCGGACTCAAGGACGAGGCCCGCAACGCCTATCAAAAGGCGCTGGACCTCAAACCCGCCAATGCGGACGCATTGCGGCAGAGACTTTCAAAACAATGAAAAAAATCTTCGTCCTTTGCTGCATTTGCAGTCTTGTCCTGCTGGCCGCCTGCGCCCGCCAGCCGTCTCTGGAGATGACCCCTGAAAATCAGGCCAGACTTGAAGAGCGCTGGCAAAAATTTTCAGCCCTCGGGCAGCAGGGTTCTCTTGCTCCCTACCGGCTGCAAATGAGCCTGCGCTTTGGTACGGAAGGTGACACCCGCCGTGTCACGGCCCTTTTCTGGGGCAACAGCCAGCGCAGGCTGCGTCTGGACGTCATGGCCGGCGTGGGCGCCACCGTTGCCAAAATCCTTGAAGACGGCCAGCACTTTCTGGTTTACAGCCCCACGGACGACAAGGCGTACTTCTATCAGGGGGCCGCCAAGCCGCTGTTGCAGGTAGGCGTGCCCGTTCCCTTCAATCTGGAACATCTGGCCGACCTGCTCAATGGTCGCTACAGCGCTGTTTTCGGCAAAAGCTTCGCCACCGGCAGCCTGCTGCCCGGCGACCTTGCCCAGTACACGCTTGAAGGCACGCCCGGCGGCGTGCTGACCCTTGATGCGGCGGGCCTGCCTGTGGCCTGGAGCGAAAAAGGCGACAACAGCAAGGGCTGGAAAATGGAAGTGGCCTATGACAATGCGCAGCCTTCCCTGCCGCAGCGCCTAACCCTTGTTCACTCCAACGGCAAGCGCGCCATCGTGCTTATCAAGGACAGGGAAAAGCCCGCAACCCCCTTTACAGACGAGCAGATGACCTTATCCATACCAGAAGGCGTGCCGCTGTTGCCGCTGGCAAAATATCGCCAGCCCTAGAGCGGATCAACGTTGAGGATGTACATTCTCAACGTTTGCCCAGGCGACTGACCGCGCAGGCAGATTGCGCCTGAACCTTTGCGGCGTGCGGGCGCCCATATAGCCGCCGGAGCACTTTCAAAGTAAAATTGCTCTGGGGGCGAAATGGCTCTGAACGAAATTGCTCTGAACCGTTCAGGCTTGCCCGACAGGCAGGTGTGGACCCGGGGCATGAGCCTGTCTGCTGTTTTTGCTGATTGACCCATGAGTTGCTTTTCTCCGGGCTGGCCGGTCATCCGGCTGGCCCGTTGTCACCCTTGCAGGAGTTGTTATGCAATCCATCCATCTGGCATCGGACCATGCGGGCATTGACCTTAAAACCACACTGGCCGAGCATTTGGGCAAAAAGGGCATCAAGGTCGTAAACCACGGCACTGATTCCAGAGAAAGCTGCGACTATCCCGTGCTGGCGCACAAGCTTTGCGCCGCTGTGGAAGCCACCGGCGAGCCGGGCATTCTCATCTGCGGCACGGGCATCGGGGTGTCCATAGCCGCCAACCGCCATGCAGGCATCCGCGCCGCGCTTTGTACTACCGAGCTGCACGCCCGTTTTGCCCGCCTGCACAACAATGCCAACGTGCTTTGCCTCGGTGCGCGCGTCACCGGCGTGGAACTGGCACAGGCCATAGTGGATGCCTTTCTGGAAGCCTCTTTTGAAGGCGGCCGCCACCAGCGGCGCCTCGACCTGCTCAACCTCCCCGCATAAAGGAAAATCATGCTGCTCTACAACACCCTGGGCCGCCAGAAAGAAGAGTTCGTACCCCTCCGTCCCGGCAAGGCACACATGTACGTCTGCGGCATCACCGCCTACGACTACTGCCACATCGGGCACGCCCGCTCGGCCCTGGTTTTTGACGTGCTTGTGCGCCAGCTGCGCCACATGGGACTGGATGTGACCTTTGTTCGCAACTTCACGGATGTGGACGACAAGATCATCAACCGGGCCAACAGGGAAGGACGCGACTGGCGTGAAGTGGCCCAGACCTACATCAACGCCTTTCATGAAGACATGGACAGGCTCGGCGTGCAGCGCGCCGACATTGAGCCTCGCGCCACTGACCACATACAGGAAATTCAGGATCTCTGCGCCAAGCTGGTGACCGAGGGCAAGGCCTATGCCACGGCATCGGGCGACGTGTACTTCAGGGTGCGCTCCTACCCGCCCTACGGCAAGCTTTCGGGCCGCAGTCTGGATGAGCTGCTTTCCGGCGCGCGCGTGGCCCCCGGCGAAGAAAAGGAAGACCCGCTGGACTTTGCCCTGTGGAAAGCCGCCAAACCGGGGGAACCCTCGTGGGAAAGCCCCTGGGGACCGGGCAGGCCCGGCTGGCATATCGAATGCTCGGCCATGAGCGAACCCTACCTGCCTCTGGACATCCACGGTGGTGGTCAGGATCTGGTCTTCCCTCACCACGAAAACGAAATCGCACAGACAGAGGCCGTGTGCCATTGCCATCTGGCCCGATATTGGGTGCACAACGGCTTTGTGCAGGTCAATGCTGAAAAGATGTCCAAATCGCTTGGCAATTTCAAGACCATTCGCGACATTCTTGAAAGCTATCTGCCTGAAACTCTGCGCTTTTTCCTTCTTGGCAAACATTACCGCAGCCCCATCGACTTTACTGCCGAAGGCATGGACGAGGCGGAAAAGGCCCTGCACAGGGTGTACACCGCACTGCTGGAAGCACAAAAAGCCCTTACGCGCGAAAAGTGGAAGAAATCCCCGTTGCCCGCGCAGTTGGCAGAAGACTGGGCCGCACAGGCCGCCGCACTGGACGAGGCCATGAATGACGACCTCAATACGGCGCAGGCACTGGGCCATATTTTTACGCAGGTGCGCATTGTCAACCGGCTGCTGGAAGACAAGACCCTGCGTGCCGCCGAGGCCGGAAGAGACCTTTTGCTGGACTTTCTGGCCCGGTCGGAACAGTGGAATGCGCGTCTGGGATTTTTCGGCCGTCAGCCCGAAGCGTTTCTGGCTGACCTGCGCCGCATTCGTGCCACGCGCAAAAACATCGACATTCCTCGCGTGGAGGCCCTGCTGCAAGAACGGCAAGAAGCCCGCGACAATAAGGACTTCGCCCGTTCCGACGCTCTGCGTCAGGCACTGCTTGATCTCGGGGTAAGCGTGCGCGACACCCCCGAAGGGCAGAACTGGGACCTGGAGTAGGCTCGGCCCGGGATCGACGGGAGAACCTATGCTGCATTATTGCGCCCCGCGCCGCTGGACGGCCCTGCTGGTGCTGCTGGCTTTTCTGCTGCCGCAGATATGCCCGGCCCCGGCACAGGCATTCTTTTTCGGCGGCGTGACCATCAAAGACGAAAAGGAGATGGGCAACAAATTCGATATCATGGTGCGGTCAAATCTGCCCATTATCGAAGACCCCGAAGTAAAGCAGTATGTGGACTACATGCTGAACAGGCTGGTCAAAACCATTCCGCCCCAGCCATTCACATTCAAGGCCAGTACCATACTGCACAACTCCCTTAACGCCTTTGCCGTGCCGGGCGGCTACGTTTATGTGTTCACCGGCCTGATAATGAATCTGGACAAGGAAGAGGAACTGGCCGGGGTTCTGGCCCACGAACTGGCCCATGTCACCCAGCGCCATGTGGCCTCACGGCTGCAACGCGCCCAGTTCGTCACCCTTGGCTCCCTGCTGCTGGCCGTGGCGGGCGTGGCCGCGGGCGGCGCGGGTGGCGGGGCCGTGGCCGTCGGCGCCATCGGGGCAGGACAATCCGCCATGCTCAACTACAGCCGCATGGATGAAAATGAGGCCGACCATATCGGCCTGCAATACCTTATCGCCGCAGGCTATCCGCCGAGCGGCATGGTGGGCGGCTTCAAGGTTCTGCGCCAGAAAAGCTGGATGAGCGGCATCAGCGTGCCAACATATCTTTCGACCCACCCGGACCTTGGCGACCGCGTCAACGGGCTTCAGGCCCGCATACAGGGCATGCCCAAGGCCGTGCTGGATCGCAGTCAGGACAACAGGCGCTTTACCCGTGTTAAAACCCTGCTCTGGGCGAGATACGGCGATGATCAGGCTGCCCTGCAACGCTTTTCCGGCAAGGACGGGCTGTCGCGCATGGGCAGGGGCATTGTGCTTGCGCGGCAGAATCGCGTCAACGAGGCCAGCGAAGCCTTTGATCAGGCCCTCAAGGCGGCCCCGGAAGACCCGCTGGTGCTGCGCGAAGCCGGGGCCTTCCACTACCGCAAGGGCGACATGAGCCGGGCGGATGGCCTGCTTTCCAAAGCCATGCGTCTGGACCCCAATGACTATATGGCTTCATTTTTCTATGCGCGCATGCTGGACGAAACCGGCAGGCAGGCACAGGCGGCCAGCCACTACAAGAACGTGCTGCGTCACGTGCCTGAGGATTCCGAGGTACACGAGGCATACGCCCGCTCGCTCGGCAAGGCGGGCAACACGCCCGACGCCTATATCCACATGGCTTACAGCGCCCTGTATTCCAACAACAAAAAGCTTGCCGAACGGTATTTCAATCAGGCCAAGAGCATGGCCTCCCGCACGACGGACAAGCGCGCTTTCACGCGCCTTGAGGCCGCCTACAAAGAACGCAAGGAAATATGGGACAAGAACTGATGGAAACACATGCCACAACAATTCTCGCCGTGCGCAAGGACGGCATCGTGGCCCTGGCCGGTGACGGACAGGTGACCATGGGGCAGACCATGATCATGAAGCACGCGGCCCAGAAGGTGCGTCGCCTGCACGACGGCAAGATTCTGGCCGGTTTTGCCGGAGCCACTGCCGATGCGTTTACGCTTTTTGAGCTTTTTGAGGCAAAACTCAAGGAAGTTCGTGGCCATATGGTTCGAGCCGCTGTTGAGATGACCAAGGACTGGCGCAAGGACAAATACCTGCGCAAACTTGAAGCCATGCTGCTGCTGGCCGACAGGGAACATATTCTGGTGCTTTCGGGCACAGGCGACGTCATTGAGCCGGACGACAACGTGGCTGCCATCGGCAGCGGCGGCCCCTATGCTCTGGCGGCCGCTCGGGCGCTTTCCCGTCACAGCGGGCTTGACGCTGAAACCATTGCCAGGGAATCCATGCGCATCGCCGCAGAAATATGCGTCTACACCAACGACCACGTAACCCTTGAAAAACTCTAGGGCAGTAAACGTTGAGGTATGGTTCTCAACGTCAGGGAAGCGCTGAACAGGGCGCTTCCCCCGTTAACCGGGCGTTTTTTTGGCTTCGAACTGAACAGATCGCAGATTTGCTCAGCGGATACTCGGCTTCGGCGCTCAGGGCACGCACACGACAGGGAACATCAGGTCAGGGAACAGACAGGGAACAGACAAGGATACGTTCATGAGCATTCTCACCGCCGGTTGCAAGGTGAATCTGGGCTTGCGCATTACCGGGGTTCGCCCCGACGGCTATCACGAAATCGATTCTCTGTTTTACCCGCTGCCGCGCCCCTGTGACCAGATCAGGCTGCGTATCGTTGACGGCAACGGCATACACGTGCGCTGTGCAGGGCCTCAGGCCGAACTTCTGAATGCGGAACACAACACCCTGACCAAAGCATACACGGCCTTTGCCCGGGCCGTGGAAGGCCCTGTTCCGGGGCTTGAGGCAAGCCTGCGCAAGGGCATTCCCTCCGGGGCAGGCCTTGGCGGCGGCAGCAGCGATGCGGCAGCCCTGCTGCGCTGGCTCAACGGGCATGCTGCCACTCCCCTGTCTGAAAAGGCTCTGGCAGATGTGGCCCTTGGCGTGGGAGCCGATGTGCCCTTTTTTTTGCACAACCGGCCCTGTCGTGTTCGCGGCATAGGTGAAATTATCGAACCTGCCAATCTGGAGTTTTCTGGCATGCGCCTTGTGCTCGTATGCCCGGAAATCCATGTAAGTACGCCACAAACCTTTGCTGATTACGATGTTTTCAAGGCAGCGGGGCAGGCCGCTGAAAAGCAAAACAGCTTGACAAGAGAACAAAGCAGGGCTAATGGAACTTTTCTCTCCCAAGGGCGGTTTGAAGCTGACCTGGGCAACGACCTAGAAAACGTTGTCTTCAAGCGTCATCCCGAGCTGGCCGAAATCAAGGCCACCCTGTTGCGCTACGGGGCAACAGCGGCCTGCATGAGCGGCAGCGGCTCCAGCATGCTGGGGCTTTTCGAGCGCGAAGCGCTTGTGGAAGCACAGGCTGTGGCCGCAGCGCTGCAAGGAGAGAACAGGCGCGTTTACGCGCATGTGCTGTGATCATACTGGGATGTAGCCAAGTGGTAAGGCAACGGGTTTTGGCTCCGTCATTCGAAGGTTCGAACCCTTCCATCCCAGCCACAACACCATGACGACGTGCAGTGAATGCTGGAGCGGCTGCTATGCAAATACCCGACCGCTCCGGTTGCCGTGCGGGTGAATATCCGCATCCGGCCATGGCGGCGACAGGCCAGCCAACTTCGTGACCGGCGGCAGGCAAGGGTGTACAACCTAAATGCTCTTTGACGCGCAAGGCGGGGCGGTTCATGTTCAGCGATCTTAAGATCGTAACCGGTTCTTCCAATCCGGAATTGGCGAAGGCCATTTGCAACCATCTGGGCTGTCAGCTCACCCCAACGCTGTCCACTACGTTCAGCGACGGGGAGTTGCGTATTGAAATCGGCGATAATGTCCGAGGCGACGATGTTTTTGTGGTACAGCCCACCTGTCCGCCTGCGGTCAACCGTAACCTGGTTCAACTGTGCCTGATGCTGGACGCCCTCAAAAGGGCCAGCGCGGGCCGCATTACAGCCGTCATTCCCTATTACGGCTACGCGCGGCAGGACCGCAAGGTCAGCCCCCGTGCGCCTATCAGCGCCAAGATGGTGGCTGACTTCATCAGCGTGGCCGGGGCGGAACGCGTGGTAACCATTGACCTGCACGCGGGTCAGATTCAGGGCTACTTTGACTGCCCTGTGGACAATCTTTTTGCCGTACCTGTAATGCTGGACGCCCTGCGCAAGCTCGGCGAAGAAAAAATTGTCATCGTCTCCCCCGATGCCGGTGGCGTTGAACGGGCCAGGGCATACGCCAAGCGCCTTGACGCGCCCTTGGCCATTGTGGACAAAAGACGCGACAAGCCCAATCAGGCGCAGGCCATGCACGTCATTGGCGACGTGGAAGGCCGGGTTGCGATTATCGTTGACGACATGATCGACACCGCGGGAACCCTGTGCGCCGGGGCCGAAGTTTTGCTGAAAAACGGAGCGAAAAAAATCGTGGCCTGCGCCACGCACCCGGTGCTGTCCGGTCCGGCCATTGATCGCATCAATGCCACCGAAGCCCTTTCAAAGGTCTTTGTTACCGACACCATCCCGCTGGGCGACAAGCTGGAACGCTGCCCGAAACTCGAAGTCATCTCGGTGGCGGCGATTTTGGGCAAAACCATTCACAACATTCACACCGGTTCATCGGTCAGCGTGTTGTTTGTTTAGCAAAAACCGTCGGCGCAAAGCCTTCGAGCACGGCCGTACGGAGCACATCCCGCAAGGGAATGGCAAGATACAATAAAGAAAGCGCTGATCCATGCGGATTTTTGCTTTCCGGCAAGGGCAAGCGAATTCCGGGAGCACGGCGTGCAGGGCATGTCGGGCCGATAACGGACGCAGTCTCAGGCGGTCAGAAAGCGAAAAGACCGGCGGGCGGCATTTCTCAAGAACTTTTCCGCACGTGTCAGGCGGCGGTAAGCCAAGGAGTGGACCATGAATATTGAAAAGACTTTGAGCGTGCAAAAACGCGAAGGTTACGGCAAAGGCCCCAGTGGCCGCCTGCGTGCCCAGAAACTGATCCCGGGCGTGTTCTACACCCCCAAGGGTGAAAACATCTCCGTGCAGGCCCCTGCTCTGCCCCTGCAAAAGATTTACGAAGAAATGGGCCACACCACGGTGTTCAACCTCGAAATCGAGGAAAACGGCCAAAAGACCGCGTACCCCGTGCTTATCTGGCAGGTGCAGTTTCACCCCTACAAGCGCGCCTTCACCCACATCGACTTTTACGGCGTGGACCTCGACAAGGAAGTCACCGTTGACGGCGAGCCGATCAAGCTGACACCGATCGAATACAACATCCTGCTTCTTCTCGTAAAGAACGCGGGGAAAGTTTTCTCTATTGATCAAATTTATGAAAAAATCTGGAATGAAGACGCAATTGGCGCGGATAATACCGTTGCGGTCCACATCCGCCACATC
>CAJMLK010000002.1 GCA_905214305.1 uncultured bacterium | reverse complement strand
AGTGCATCCTTGGTAAGGATGAGGTCAGCAGTTCAATCCTGCTCAAGGGCTCCACGAAATCAATCAAAGGTTACTGTTTCGACAGTAACCTTTTTTTGTCTGCGTGCCTTTTCTGTGCCGTTGCGACCTGTCTTGCCTGTGCTCAGCCGCATTGAGGGGGCCAATTGCCCTGCCCCCCGCCTGCACTGTGGCGGCAACCTGCCGCGCCATACAAAAAACGCCTCCCCATCAGCACAGCCGCCCCCCTTTACGGCAACGCTCGCCCGCACGGGATGCCAACGGCCCTGTACGAGGCCCTGCCGCCCTACGCAGCATGCTTTATTTGACAACCTATTGACTTTCCAAAAATTTTTATTGAAAAATCCTGAAGATAAACTAGGCTCTAGCAAGTCAGAAATGGCCTTTTATAAAGGCGTAGCGGGAAACTGCTGGAACTTCTGCCTACAGGAGAGATGTTTTGCGCGCTTTTCGCCTTGCGATCAGCGCCGCACAGCAGACGGCATATGCCTGTCCCTGCGATTTTTTCACTGTTCGCGCAGCGTCATACCGCCGCATTGCGACAAGAAAATGTATCGTAGCAGGCTCGTGCGATATGAGATTATACATCTTTTTTTGCTGACTGCCGCTGCCTCCTTCTTCCTGTTTTCAATCATGCCGCCCTTTGGCCGCAGAGATTGCCTCCAGAAAATTCGCTCACGTTTTTCCGGCCGGTTCTGGCGCTGCTGCGAAAGCACAATTTTACGTGCGCATCTGCCTTGCGGCTTTGGCCGTTCACACGGCAAAGCGCGGTTGCGCACACATGTTATCAGCTCGGGACACGTCCTTGAGGCTGCACTTTTTTTACCACCGGAGAGATCATGAAGCGTAGAGAGTTTCTTATCGGCACTGCGGGGCTGATTGCCGTTACCGCACTGCCCACCGTGTGTTTTGCCGGCACGTCGCCCGCTTTTCCCCTGGGCGTGGTCAAGGGTCCCACCCCCATTGATCAGGGCATGGCTATTCACGAAAAAGATTTTACCATCTATAACGGCAAGATAGCCGTATCCTTCGCTGTCGGCTCCAACAACTACTGGAACATGACCAGTGGCAGCATCCTTGACGTCGCCGTCATGAAAGACGGCAAGTTCGGCACAGACCTGGTCAATGACATCGAATTTCTTAACGACCTCTGGTCTGCCACCGGTTCGTTCAACGAAGAAGACCTGCTGCATGTTCCCCATCAGGACATCCTGTGCAAGCAGGACAAGGACAAGATCGTCGTTACGGTAAACAGCCGCTACTGGACAAAGGGACACACCCTGCCCCTTACCGTAACCATTGAATACACCCTTGAGGCGGACAAAAGCCATATCGGCCTGAAAACCACGGTTCACAACCCCGCCGGCAACGAGCCGTATGAAAACATGTACAGCGGCTATTCGCTGAGCACCCTTGCCGCCAGCATGTACGGCCCCTTTGGCTACTATCCCGACCTCAAGGCCACCGGCATAGCCATTGGTGCGGACAAAGACGTGCAGGAACGCTTCGGCGACTTTATTGTCACCTACGGCAAGGACTATGCCGTTGCCGTGCAGGTTGACGGGGCCAATGCCTACAAAGGCTCCAGCGGCTATAAAGACCTCTACGTGCTGCGCACCATTGAACCGGGCAAAACCTACGAATACACCGGCGAAATCATTGTTGTGGACAAGGGCGAAACCGCCCCCATCCTTGAGCGCTACAAGGAAAAGGACCCCTCCCTTCCCTTTGCCCTGCTGCAGGGACAGGTCAAGGACAGCAGCGGCAAGCCGGTTCCCGGAGCCTTTGTTATCATCAGCAAGCAAGGCGCATACAAGGAAACCGTCAAATCCCACGGCGCCGAGGCCGTGAAGAAAGACATTCTGCAACCCCTTGTATGGAAAATGACTGATGAAAAGGGCAATTTTTCCATGCGGCTGCCCCAGGGGAACTATAGCGCCCATGTGGAGGCCAAGGGCTATACGCCTTCAGCCAGCCAGCTGCTGGCCCTTGCGGCTGACCAGAAGGTGCAGTTTACCGTCAAGGACGGCGCAAAGGCTGTCTTCAAGGTCGTTAACGAAAAGGGCCAGCCCATCCATGCCAAAATGAAGGTTGACGGCACGACCTCCACGGTAAAGACCCTGGGCGGCACGGTCTTTTTCTCCGATCCCAAAAGCCATGAGATCCACGCGGACATTCCTGCCCCGGATAACGAGCTGACCTTTACCATCACCCACAGCAGCGATTTTGAAAGCCTGCCCGCAGTGGTCAAAAAAACCGTCACGCCCAAGGAAGTGCTCAGGAAAACCATCACCATCCCCACTGCCATCCAGACATCCGCAAGAAAATGGTACAGTGCGGACATTCACCAGCATTCCGACATCGGTGACGGCGCAACCCCCATCAAGGAGCTGCACAAGGGCCAGCTGGCTGCCGGTCTGGTCTGCCTTGCCGTGTCTGACCACGACTCCGTGGGCAACAACGCCGAAATGGAAAAGCTTGCGAAATCCACCGGCAATCCCTTTCTGTCCAGCCTTGAGGTTTCTCCGGGCTGGGGCCATTGGGGCATTCTTGGGGCGAACTACAAGCAAAACCCCATCTCGCCCGACCTCACACCCGCTGAAATCATCAAGGCCGGGCACGCAATGGGCGCTCTGGTGGTCATGAACCACCCGTATACCGACTACGGCTTCCTCCACAACAGGGATGGCGTCAAGGACGGCTACGCCCCCGGCAGCGACGACTTTGACCTGCTTGAAATCCAGTCCACCATCAACCTCACCGACCCCAAGAATATGGACAAGCGCGCGCTTGATGCCGCCATGGACTACTGGAACAAGGGCAAAAAGATTTACCTCAGTTCCGGTTCCGACCAGCACGACGTAACATCCATTCTCTATCCCGGCATTATCAGAACCTATGCCCACGTTGACGGCAAGGTAAGCCCCCAGTCCTACATGGCTGCCCTCAAGGCAGGCAACAGCTATGTGACTATGGGACCCATCATTACCCCCGCCGCCAACAGCATGTTCGGCTCCACCAGAACCATCAAGGCCGGGGAAACTGTTGCGCTCAACACGGAATTGCAGGCCGTGCACGGGCTGAAAAGCATTGAGGTCTACAGCGAAGGCAAGCCTGCAGGCAAAAAGGAATTCAACAACACCACGGATGCCGTTACCTATACCTTTGAGGCCAGCCCCGAAAAGGACACCTGGTACAACTTCGTGGTGATGGACGGCAAGGGCCGCTACGCCGTCACCAACCCCGTCTGGGTTGAAGTGAAAAAATAGGCAGCGGCCAGACTGTGACGCAACAGGCCCACGCGGTGACCACGCCGCGTGGGCCTTACTCATGCCATGCCGCAAAAATGCGAAAAATGCCCGGCTGACCGGGCATTTTTCACACACGATGGCATTTCTTCCATATCATGTCAGACGATAACAGTACCGGACCATTGCCGTCTCGGGCGCTTGTATCATCCTGACTGGCGACCTGCGCGAAGCAGGCCGCGCTGACGCAAAACGGCCCACCGCAACAACGGTCAGCCGCTCTGCCGGAAACCTATTTCATGTCTACGGCCTTGACCCAGATGACGGCGTCCTGAGAAAGCTCCTTGCCCTGATATTCCTTGTCCGGGCCTACGCCAAGCGCGGCAAAGCCCCACCAGCCGGACTTGGGAATGCCGAAGGTCAGATAGCCCTGATCATCGGTAAAGATGGTCTGGGTAACAAACGCATCGTGCGGGTACTTGACTGTGCCCTTCTTGGTCATGGCATTGGCCTTGAGGTCGGGCATGTGGTTCATGTATTCCACTTCCACCTCGGCATTGGGCACGGGCTTGCCGCCGGAAAGCACGCGCGCCTTGAACACGTTGCCGGTCCACACGCCATAGGGCTTGATCAGGGGCACGATTTCGCAGGGCAGGCCCAGCGCGGTGTGCCAGTTGCCGGGAATGCCGCCCACGTTGACCACCAGCTTGGTGATCTGCTGCATGTAGACGTCTTCTTCTTTTTCAAGATAGTAGCCGGGAACCATCACAAAGGTGTAGTCGCCCATGGAGCGCACGTCTTTGCGGGGAATCAGGGCCGAAAAGGCCGGGCCCGAGGATTCGGGATTTTTCCAGGTAATGGGCTTCAGCGTGCTCTTGAGGTCGATTTTTTTCGGCTCGTTTTCGCCACGCTGATACATGGCATAAAACTCCTTCACTCCGCCCATATCCATGGTGTGCCCGGCTTCGGCCGGATGGGTAAAGACAATGCGGACGTCGAGGTCGCCGGGTTCGCTTTTTGCCACTTCCGGCGTGTACATGACCATGAAGTGCGCCTGGGCGGGTACGGCCATCAGGGCCAGAAGCCCGGCGAAGATCAGGGTTTTGATGCTTTTCATGAAACCTCCAATAGAATTTGAATTTCAAAGTCTACAACCTGTCACAAAAAAAGGTCGCAGGGCGGCCTGTCAGAGCAATTTCAAGGTGAAATTGCTCCAAGATGGCCTATTGAACGATCTTGGAGCCGTCCACTTCCACCTTGTGGCCGTCACCGGCGTCAAAAATGACCTTGTACGCGCCCTCGGGCTTCTTGAAGTTGTATTCGCTGTCCTTGTTCATCTTGCCTTCAAGCAGGGTCTTGCCGCTGCCGTCCACCACCTGCATTTTCACACCGGAAGCCGAGGAACCGTCAGAAAAGCCGCCTTCGCAGGTTATGGTTCCGTCGCCGTTGTCAAAGCAGCTGCACAGGGGGCTGTGCGCCAGTGCGGCGGTGGCAAAGAGCATGGTCAGGCCGAGCACTGCGGCCAGAAAAAGATTTTTCATCATATCCTCCTTAAGATGTTATGCCGTGACCGGCTTTTTGGCGTCCAATTTTTTTCTGCTTTCAGGTTCGGGTATCATGCCCATCACAATGGTCAGCGCCACACACAGGCCGTAAAAAATCCACATGGCCTGCCAGCCTGAAAGCCCCAGCAGCGTGCCGCCGGTGAACACCAGTGTGGCCACCGCCAGCCCCAGGCAGGTCTGATAAAAGATGGAAAAAAGCATCCAGCCCGTGGAATTGGATTGCAGCCGCACCATGACGGAGGTGGGCACGCAGGGCGGATACAGTGCCATGAACAGCATGAGTGCCAGAGCATGCAGCGGCGTAAAGCCGGTAGCGTCTTCCCGCATGCTGTCCTGCACGGGCGCATCGCCATCAAGGCCATAAATGGCCCCAAGGGTTGCCGCGCTGTTTTCCTTGGCCGCAAAGGCCGAAAGCAGGGCAATATTGATCTTCCAGTTAAAGCCTGCATGGCGCGTGACCGGCTCCAGAGCCTTGCCCGCAATGCCCAGGGCGCTGTGCTCGAAGGTTTCTTCACGCAGTTCGCGGCGCAACTGCTTGCGCGCGCCCATAAGCTTGCGCAGCGCAGGGCGCAGGGCCTTGCCGTCTTCTCCCACTGCTCTCACAATGGTGAAATAGAGCGGGCTTTTTTCCTGAAAGGTCGCGTCAATCTTGTCCGAGGCGTCCTGATCCGTCACGCTGCGCTTGGCATCCTTGAGGGCTTCTTCAAACAGGAGCAGGGGCGTCACGTCATCCAGAGTGAACTGCCCGGCCAGCGAGGTCTTGTCCACAGCCTTGACGAATTCGCTCATGGCCTTTGCAGACTTTTTCTCGTACACGGCCATGCGCTCTTCACCGAGTCCGGGAAAATTGATGAGAGCAAAAATGACCACGGCCACGGCCAGCACTACGGTGAATATCTTGCGCACAAATATCCACACCCGCTCGATGGCGCGCGAAAGCACCCCTCTGATGGTGGGCAGGTGGTAGGGTGGCATCTCCATGATAAAAGGCGCGCTGGGCTTGCCCCGCAACAGGGTAAGCGAAAGGGCCTTGGACACGGGAAGCGCCATGAACAGGGTGATGGTGGCGATGAAAAACATTGCCATGCCGCTGTTGGCGGCAAAATAGGCGCTGATCAGTATGAGATACAGCGGAACCTTGGCCAGACAGTTCATCATGGGTGCAATGAGAATGGTCGCCAGACGGGCCTTTTCGTCCGGGATGGCCCGGGTAGCCATGACCGCGGGTATGGCGCAGCCGCCCACATACACGCCGCCAAGGATAAGCGGCAGCGTGGATTGCCCGTGCAGACCGAAACGGCGAAAGGCGCGGTCCAGAATAAAGGCCATGCGCGGCATGTAGCCACTGTCTTCAAGAATGGCGATAAGTGCAAAAAGAAGAAAGAATATGGGAAGATAGTTGAGAATTGCCGTAACACTGCGCATGACCCACACGCCAAGGGAACGCAAGAGCGGGTCTTCCAGAAAGCCGGATGCGGGCAAAAAACCCGCCAGAGCATTCTGGGCATTGTCCCACAGGGGCCAGATCATGGCCGCCACATCCCCGCCGAATACGATTGATATCTGATACAGAACCAGCAGAATGGTCAGCAAGATGAGCGGTCCGAAAAACCTGTGGCAAACAAACCTGTCCGTTTTGTCGGAAAGGCTTGTGGTTCCCTGCGCGGGCAGGCTCACGTGCCGTGAGGCCAGCGCGGCAGCCGTGCGGTGGCGGGCAAAGGCCACGTGCCTTTCGGCATTAACACCTTGCGCGGCGGCGAAACCCTCGCGCATGACCACCACACGGGCCGGAACATCGGCAGACTCGCCGCAGCGCTTCTGCACCAGAGCAACGGCAGCTTCGTCATTTTCCATCAGTTTTACAGCCAGCCAGCGCACGGGCAGCCCGGCCAGAGCCTTCTCACGGGCAATCAGGTCCGCAAGCTCGGCAAGATACTGCTCCATGGGGCCGTAGTCCACGGCAAATGCAGACCGTGGGCCGCCTTCCGCCGCGGCGGTCAAGGCCGCGCGCAGGGCCTGCACTCCACTGCTTTTCTTGCCCACCGTGGGCACAACGGCAATGCCCAGCTCACGGGCCAGCCCGTCCACATCAATCTTGATCGAACGCCGTTCGGCCACGTCCATCATATTGAGGGCCAGCACGAGCGGCGTTTCCATTTCCAGCAGTTGCAGGGTCAGATAGATGTGGCGCTTGAGATTGGCCGCGTCAGCCACGTTGATGGTCACCTGTGGCGAAGCTTCAAGAATGAAGTCGCGCGCCACTTTTTCTTCCAGCGAATAGGAGGTCAGGCTGTAGGTTCCGGGCAGGTCCACAAGCTCCACCTTGCGCCCGCCAAGGTCAAAATATCCTGTCTTTTTTTCCACCGTGACACCGGGATAGTTTGCCACGTGCTGGCGCGCTCCGGTGAGCATGTTGAACAGCGTGGATTTGCCGCAGTTGGGCTGACCGGCCAGAGCCGCTAACAAGGGGGAACTCATTGCCCGTCAACCTCCACAAGGTCAGCTTCGTCATGGCGCAGGCTGACGTGGTAACCGTCCAGCTCAATTTCCACTGGGTCCACAAGCGGCGCATTGCGCACAACGCGCACCCGCGCGCCGGGGTAAAAACCCAGGTCCATCAGCCGCTGGCCAAGGGCGCCGGTGGCGCTGATATCTTTTATGCTGCCGGTATCGCCCGGAACCATCTTGCTGAGTGTCATCAAATGCTCCTTGCTTACGCAACAATAACCGATGCGGCCAGTTCGCGTTCCACGGCCACCCGCGCCTCGCCCACTGCCACAAGAATTGGCCCGCCGTTATCAGCCAGCACGTCCAGCTCCACACCGGGCAAAACGCCGATGGACTCAAGACGCTGCAATTCTGCCTCTGCCGCGTTGACGGCAAGAACAAATACTGTCCGGCCTGTGCCGACCGTCTGAAGAGTTTTTGCGTGCGACATGCGAACATCCGATATTTAGTGAAATTAAAATTGAATTTCGATTTAAATACCCTTCTCTCAGCATTACGTCAACACGGAAAAATATTCTGGAATACGAAAATTCACCTCAAACCCGCACCGGTTTCAAATTCGGCAAAATAGTGCAGTTGATTCAACCGCATGTAGTCACAGTCACCACTGTTCCCGAACACAAATCCACAGGAAGGCCCGTTTTGCAGAGCCATCCACCGCGAGCGCCAGCAACACGGACAGAAAAAAACAGGCCGGAAGACACTGTGCACTGCGCAGTACCTTCCGGCATCAGATACATATATGGAATAAACGTCCCGCAGGGCATGGATACAGAAAAACATGTACCGCGCGGCTCAAGGCCGCCACAGGCGGTCACTGCAGCGCAGCACTGGCTCCACTGTCCCCCGCCTGCCGGGCAGAGACAAACCGGCATGACGGCGCAATGCCCGCCTGCCGGACACCGTCAGACGAAAGCTTATTGGCAAAAGCGCCAGAGTAGTTAACGAATGAAATGAGTTAACTGCTCTGCAAGGATTTTCTTGAAAATCCTGCTGCGGAGATAATGCATTGCATCCGTAAACGGCTCTAGACGGATTCTTTTTTCCTTGCCTTCCGGCGCGGGTTCAGGTTGCTGATAAGCACGCCCGCCACCACAAGCGCGCCCCCCACAAGCCCCAAAAATGGCAACCGCTCACCGGCCATGCGCCCAAAAATGGCCGCCCACACCGGTTCGCCCGCATAGATCAGGGTGGCCCTTGTGGGCGAAATGCTTTTCTGTGCCCAGTTCATGACCAGCTGTATAAGGGCCGTGGCAAGCCCCAGGCCTCCGGCGCTGCACACCAGCAGCCACGAAAACTCCGGCACGGATTCCCCTGCCAGCGGCATCAGGCTGAAACTCAGCAAGGCGGTCACGGTCACCTGCACCACAGTAACCCTGCGCACATTAACCGTGCCCGCAAAATAGCTGATGAACAGAATCTCCAGCGCGCAGGCCACGGCCCCCAGCAGGGTAAGCAGTTCCCCTGTGCTGAAGCCCGGCGAAACGCCGTCCGGCCCGGCCAGCATGATCAGGCCGAGCAAGGCGCAGCCTATGCCGAGCCAGCCCATCCTGCTGGGTGGACGCCGCATGAAGAACCATTGCAGCAGCGGCACTGTAGGCACATAAAACGCTGTGATAAAAGCTGATTTACTGGCAGTAATGGTTTGCAGCCCAAAGGTCTGCAAGGCGTATCCGCCCAGCAGCGAAAGCCCAATGATCGAACCGGCAAAAAGCTCATGCAAGGTCAGCCCGCGCAGGACAGGCAGAGAAACCAGCGTCAGTGCCAAGGCAGCTGAACCAAAACGCAGGCCCACAAAAAACAGTGGCCCGGTCACGTCCAGGGCGTTGCGGATGATAAGAAAGGTTGTGCCCCATATTATGGTAATGCCAACCAAAGCCCATTCGCCCCGGCTGAGCTGAAAAATACTTTTGTCCTGCATAGGTATGAACCTTTATCTCCTCTCTGGACGGGCGTCGCCCGCAAACGCGCTGCCAAAAAGCGGCAGACCGGCATGATAGCCCGCGGCCGCGCAAAAGTGAACCGCCCGACGGCGGCTTCGTCTGCCTGCGTCATCCGGTGGCCGGGCGCAAAAAAAGAAAGGTTCCTTTGCTGTAAAGGAACCTTTCCGGTAAAGGCTGTCAGCCCGGCCGCAGGCGGTGCCGCCCTGCTGCCACTACCACCGAAGCGCAAGGCCGGGGCGGCTGCCAGAACAGTTTAACCTTGAAAAAATGCAGACACTCTCACGTTGCGCGAACGTGCAGCGGTCCACAGCATGGTGTGGACCGGGCCGAAAATCGCACGGTTCGCCTCAATGAAAACTTTGAAACGTGAAGCATTTCAAAGTTGATCTGCGCTACGGATTGTAGTGCTTCTTCATCTTGTAGCCAAACCACACAAAGAGCAGCCAGATGGGAGCCGCATAAACAGAAGCGGCCATGTCAATCTGCACAAGCACCACAAACACCACTACCATGAAGATCAGACAGAGGTAGTTGGACCAGGGATGCCAGAAGGCCCTGAAAACTATCTTTTCTCCGGTCTTTGCCTTGGCGGCCCTGAACCGCAGGTGGGTCAGGCTTATCATGGCCCAGTTGATCACAAGGGCTGTCACCACAAGGGCCATGAGCACACCAAGGGCCTTGGCGGGCATGATAAAGTTCAGCAACACGCACAGCAGGGTTGCGCCGGAGGAAATCATCAGCGCGTAGACCGGAACCCCTCTGGCGCTCACGGCAGCCAGAACCTTGGGCGCGTTGCCCTGAAGCGCCAGCCCGTAAAGCATGCGGCTGTTGCAGTAAACACAGCTGTTGTAGACGGAAAGGGCAGCGGTCAGCACCACGAAGTTGAGCACATGCGCGGCCGAAGGAATGCCGATAAGATCAAAAATCTGCACAAAGGGGCTGGCTACCATCGCCTCGGCCCACTGGCCCTTAGCCACAGAAGCGCCAAGCTGATTCCAGGGGTGCAGCATGAGAAGCACGGTAAGCGCCCCGATGTAGAATATCAGAATGCGGTAGATAAGCTGGTTGACAGCCTTGGGAATGGTTTTTTGCGGGTCGGCAGTTTCCGCCGCGGCTATGCCCACAAGCTCAAGCCCGCCAAACGAAAAGCTCACCACAGCAAGCGAGGTGAACACGCCGCCCCAGCCTCTGGCAAAAAAGCCGCCATAGTCCCAGAGGTTGCTTACCTTGGCATCGGGGCCGGCCCCGCCGGTGACGAGCAAAAACGTTCCCAGTGCAATCATTGCCACAATGGCCGCCACCTTGATGGAGGCAAACCAGAACTCCATTTCGCCAAAAACGCCCACTTGCGCCAGATTGACCACATTAATGAGAATAAAGAAAAAAGCCGTGGTCTGCCACGGCTCTATGCCCGGAAACCAGTATTGCACATAGACGGCAACGGCCGTCAGCTCCGACATGCCCACCAGAACATAAAGAATCCAGTAGTTCCAGCCGGAAAGAAGACCGGGAAATTCGCCCCAGTACTTGTAGGCAAGGTTGCTGAACGAACCGGCCACAGGCTCTTGCGCCATCATTTCGCCAAGCTGGCGCATGATGAGAAAGGCGATAAAGCCACCGATGGCATAGCTCAGTATGACGGCAGGCCCGGCCATCTGGATGGTTCCCGCTGATCCGAGAAAAAGGCCCGTGCCAATGGCGCCGCCAAGGGCGATCAACTGAATGTGCCTGTTTTTCAAGGCCCGGTGAAGTTCTGGTGTTTCTTTTTTCATTGCCGGCTCGCGTGTTAAAATGATTCGGCAAGGCATATCAGGATTATGAAGCTTTGAAAAGCCGCCGTCACATGTCGCGCCGCTCTGTGCGGTCTTTTACGGCATGGCTGCGGACGGCATTTTTTTTGTTTCGCAGCGCGAAAAGTACGTCCGCCCGCTGGACAGATGCCGTCCGGTATCGTAAAATTTATTTGAAAAATAAAAAAATTAAGCTGCGTACCACGCGGCGGGCGTCCGCATTGGCGGGCGTCGAAATAACCAGCCCTGACGGGCATAAGCCGTCAACCACAGGAGACCGCCATGAGTACAGTTTTGGGATCGCTTGACCATGTTCTGCTGATGGCCCCCGGCCCCAGCCCTGTTGCCTCCAATGTTCTTCAGGCCATGAGCCTGCCCACCCTGGGGCATCTTGACCCTGACTGCATCAAGGTGATGGACGCCATCCAGGAACAGCTTCGTGCCGTGTGCAAAACCGGCAACGTGGTCACCTTTCCCCTGTCGGGCACTGGCTCTGCAGGCATGGAAGCCTGCTTCGTAAACCTTGTGGAGCCGGGCGACGCCGTGCTTGTGGTCAACAACGGCGTGTTCAGTTCGCGCATGGTCGAGGTGGCTTCGCGTCTGGGTGCGGAAGTCGATGTGGTGGAAAGCCCCTGGGGCACGCCCGTAAAGGTTGAGGATGTCAAAGCCCGGCTTGGCAAAAAGCATTACAAGATTCTGGCCGTGGTGCATGCCGAAACCTCGACGGGCGTCAACAATCCCGTTGCCGAGATCGGCGAGCTGGTCAAGGGCAGCGACACGCTCTATATGGTAGACAGCGTGGCCGGTCTTGGCGGCGTGGACATGCAGGTGGACAACTGGGGCGTTGACGCCTTTTACAGCGGTTCGCAAAAATGCCTTTCCGTGCCTCCCGGCCTTGCTCCCGCCTCTTTTTCCGAGGCCGCGATGGACGCCATGAGCAAACGCAGGCACAAGGTTCCCAACTGGTATCTTGATGTTTCGCTTATCCGCAAATACTGGGAAGGCTCGCCCCGCGTGTACCACCATACGGCCCCCATCAACATGTACTACGGCCTGCATCAGGCCCTGGACAACCTGCTGACAGAAGGTCTGGACGCGGCTTTTGCGCGACACAAGGCCATGCACCACCGGCTGGCGGACGGTCTGGCCGAGATGGGCTTCAGCATGTATGTGAAGGAAGGGGCGGCTCCGCAGGTGAACCTTTTCATCCCCCCTGCGGGCGTCGATGCCAATGCTCTGCGCGCCTGCCTGCGCGAAAAGCACAAGATCGAAGTGGCGGGCGGCCTTGGCGCGCTTGCAGGCAAGGTCATTCGCGTGGGCGTCATGGGTGAGGGTGCGCGGCCTGAAGCCATTGACAAGCTTCTTGCCGCCATTCGGGCCTGCCTCGGCCAATAAGTCATTGCAAACAGGAACGCGGGCGGCGGCCGGTCGCTGCCCGCGCCCTCCTCAGGCCTTTTTTGCATCAATCTTTTTCGTGGCCGGTGCGCTGGTTCCGCAATGAACGCGGCGCTCGCTGTTTCGCTTTTTTTCAATCTCTTCCGAAACCCTCCTGAAAAACTCCTCCGGCGGCACACGCAGCGCCTCACAGATAGAGTAGACGGCATTGACCGTCGGTCGTTTCAGTTCCTGTTCAATATCGCGCAGATAGCGTCGTTCGAGACAGGCAAAGTCAGCCAATGATGACTTGGTCATGCCGCGTTCCGCGCGCAGGGCCTCAATCACCTTTGCAATGGCGCCCGAAAGGTACGGATATACTTTCATAAGGTTTAATTACACCAAAACATGCCGATGAATATGAACTATAGCACTCACAAATCGAGAACCATAGTTTACATTTTTCCCATATTTATCCATTTTTTGCCGCCAGGAACAAAAAAATACTTCTTTAAAACTATCCATATATCAAGAATTCCTATTGTTTATTTTTCCAGTACATATATATTTTACTCAAATGACAAAATTGAAAACATTCTTGTGCATAAAATTTAAATATTGCTATATTAGTATATAACAAAAATTAATCACAATATTATAGTTATGTATTAAATGTAATAATCATACATTAATAATGCATGATTATTGATTCATAAATATAAGTACAAATAAACAGCATCAGTAAAATATAAATATGTGCCAACAACTTTAATATATAATATCCATAGTGAAATATATAAGCGCATATTTATAAAAATATACATCTAAAATTGGGCAACCTTCTTTCCTCAACGTGCTACGAAGTGACAATACGAACTGACATCATTATCAGAACGATAGCGCCCCCTTTATTGAATATATATTTTTCTACTTTTATTTCAAGATATTAAGTATAAAAAAGTCAATATTTGCCTAATTGGAAATATAAACTAGGTGCAATAAAGTTTTGATACTTGCATCAACAATTCCATAAAGGTAGAGTGATTTATCATTTACTGCGGATCTGCCGTGCGCCTGCGGCAGACTCACAAACTGGCCCTGTCATACCAGAACACTGTGATATGCAGGCACACCCTTTTACCCGTGCGTCGCCCTGTCCCGCACAAAACCGGGCCAAGAACGGCTCCTGCAAGCCTCAAAAAAAGCCCACACGATATGGCTGCCCTGGCAGCATTGAGCAAACGCTTCCCTAACGACCTGTGACCCCTGAGGAAAGCGCTCATGAAGAAGTTTCAATACAGAGTTTTTCTGCCGCTTCTCGCCATACTTTTCTATCTATTCTTTTCTGCGCCCGCTCATGCCGGAGAGGTCGTGCGCGTAGGCTTTTTTGATTTTGGCGACTACATGGCACGTGACCGGGACGGACATTACCGTGGAACGGTCTTCAAGATTCTGCATGAAATCTCTTCCAGCACGGGCATGCGCTATACAATTGTGGACTGCGGTGACTGGGCACGCGCCCTGCACCTGCTCGACCGCGGCCAGATAGACCTCTTGCCCTGTACCTTCAAGCTGCCCGGCCGTGAAAGCAGCATGCTCTTTCCTGACCTGCCCCTTGCCATATCCTTTGTCACCATTGCCGTCAGATCGGACGACACACGCTTCAGGCACGATGCGCAGCCCATATTTGACGGCATGCGCGTGGGCGTCATTCTTGGCAGCAGAGACGTTCCGGCCCTTGCTGCCCATGCCCGCAAGCTGGGCATAACCATGCACCCCGTTACCTTCACCAGCCGCACGGCCATGCTGCAGGCCCTGCACAATCAGGAAGTGGACGGCATCGCCAGCAGCCGGCCCGGAAGCAATGCGGACCTGAGCGTGGTGGCGCATTTTTCTCCGGAACCCTTTTATCTTGCCTTGGTGAAATACCCGGATTAACGGCGTCCTGCAAGCACTTTTGGCTCAAAACCCAACAGCTTTCACGTAGCTCTTGCACGACACCCGGCATAACAACCTTCATATATGGCAGATCCAGTCATCCACAGGCGTGGTACAGACCGTGGCGTACTACCTATTAACAGTTAGCAATACTTGGCAAATAAAAGCAATACACCTTTTAAGTCACCAGAAAGATTTGAATAGATAACTTATTAAAAAATAAAGTAAAACTTATTAAAGATATTTTATATGGAGTTTCTTTTGCGGTAGAAAAATTTTTATTTTGTCCCTGAAGGTGCTACGCCTGAAAAGGTCCGGTGGGCGCCGCCTGCATGAAAAAAAGGGGCCATCGGCAGACAGATGACGCATAAAGCAAGTCAATCCGGAGTATTATCACATTTCCACAGTGCTACGCTGCTCCGGCCTGCCCTTAGAGCCATTCCATTTTGAAATTGCTCTGCCGACACGAAGGCGGCAGCCGCCACCAGGTGGCGTGGATTCTGGCGAAAACCACGTGTTTCGCAGAATGATGCGTTGAAACAGGGCGTGTTTCAAAAGCAAAGTGCTCCAGGCTGGCCGTCTTGACGTCTCGCTGCGTTGATGAATCTCTGTTTTCCCCTTGCCGGGTGCTGGTCAGCCGGCGCAGCAGCAACGTTGGCAACACTGCGCGCTCATCGCCCTCGGAGCCTGACGGCTGCTCTGCAAGACAACAGGGGGCTGCACTGCAAAAGGCTTTTCTCGCTCTGCCGGGCGTGGGGGGACTGGTGAAGCGGCCAGGGCAGTTCGCACTGCGAGAGGGCGGAAAGCCGCCCGCCGGGGCTGACGTCACAAGGCGCAACCCTGCGCGGGCGGCAAACCGTCCTGCAAAAAGCCGGAGAACGCACATGCCGCATACGGGAATATCCTGCGGCAGCCATGCGTCTGTAGAGCATTTAACACTTGAAATGCTCGCTTACGGCAGGCAAAAGCCTGCCTTCTCGCATTTCGTGGCAAGGATTTTCAAGAAAATCCTTGCAGAGCAGTTAACTCATTTCATTCGTTAACTGCTCTAGAAGCTGTAGTTCAGTTCTTCAAAAAACGCCTTGGGGTGCGCACAGGCGGGGCACATTTCAGGAGCGTGATCCCCGTCCACGAGACAGCCGCAGTTGATGCAGCGCCACACCGTGGGTTTGGAACGCATGAACATGCGGCCTTCCTTGATGTCGCTTGCCAGCTTCAGGAAGCGCTTTTCATGGTAGGCTTCGGCCACGGCGATATGGCGCATGACAAAGGCCACTTCGGTAAAGCCTTCCTTCTCGGCCGTGGCGGCCATGGAAGGATACATTTCCGTGTGCTCGTAGTTTTCGCCGTGGGCGGCAGCACGCAGGTTGTCTTCGCTGCCGGCGATAATTCCCGAAGGATACGCGGCCTGAATTTCTACTTCTCCGCCTTCAAGAAACTTGAAAAGGCGCTTGGCGTGCTCTTTTTCCTGCGCGGCGGTTTCAAGAAAGATTTCCTGCACAAGCACGTAGCCGTCTTTCTTGGCCACAGAAGAGAAAAAGTCATAGCGGTTACGGGCCTGCGACTCACCGGCAAAGGCAGTCAGAATATTCTTTTCGGTCTGGGTTCCCTTTAACGATTTCATGGCAAAACCTCTCTTTCGCATGCAGGGCATGCTGTATATTAAGGTGTCTGGGCAAAACGAAATAAAAAGGGACAGCGTCCGCCATCCCCCAAGGCACTTTCATATAATTGATATTTGTTACTGTCAATAGCCTATGAGGCCTGCTCGGCCTCGGCAAGCTGCGCCTCAAGAGCCGCAATCTGCGCCTGAAGCGCGTTTATCTTGCTTTGCAACGCCGTATCGGCTCCCCGTCCACTGGCCTGACTGGCAAGGCTGGTCAGCTGGCTTTTGAGGGATTCAATCTGTTTCTTTATGTCGTCAACAGAGCTGGGACCACTCAGACCACCTGATGTCCCCCCTGCCCCCGAAGTCCTGTCTTCGCCACTGTTGCCGGAAAGCCCGGCCACGGAACTGCCGGAAGCGCTCTGCCCGGTCCCTGCCTCTGATGTCTTGCCAGAAGCCGAATAGCGGCCCAGCTTTTTGCGCAAGAGTTCTTTGGCCTCATCGGAAATGCTCACGGTGTCGCCGGAATCGCCCTTGCCGGAAGTGGCGGCATTTCTTGCCCTGCCGCCCATATCCCATATCCCTTCCACGCCGGAAATTCCGCCAACGCCATATGTGCCGGACACGCTCATGTCTGCTCCTTCGATGCCTTGCACCGGTTGGAAAACAATTCCTACCGCTCGTGCCCGAAAAAGCAGCAAAAGCCATGCCAGCCCGTATCAGGAAAAATCTGCCCTGCGGTCGGCCAAAGATGCGTTATCGGCCCTTTACAAGGGCTTGTCCCCTGTGGCAGCCTCGGCCCATGCCTGAAAAAAAGACCGCATCACAGCGCCGCAAACGTCAGGGCGCCTTCCCTCCCCTGCCGGAGCACATCCAGCTGACCCTGTCCGGGGGAGCACGGCTGTGCGCCAGGGTGCGGCCGTCGGCGCGGGCGCGCCGCACACGCCTGACCCTTGACCAGCGCGGACAACTGACCCTCACTGTCCCCGAAGGCACGCCCCTTGTTCTTCTGGAACAGAGCCTGCCGCAATTTTTGCCGTGGCTGGAGCGCGCCTGGAAAAGGCATCAGTCCGCCGCCCCGCAGGAGCAGTTGCCCCAAGACATCGATCTGCCCCTGACCGGCATGTCGTTTCAGGTGTGTCACGGCGGCGACCTTGCCGCAGGCAGACTGGCTGCGGCGCAGCATCAGGAGCAAAGTGTCCCGCTTCTGGTGCGTTCGGGGCCGAACCGGCTTTTGCTGGTACAAAACCCCGGCCTGTTACGTTTTTTCGGCCCAGCCGATGATACGGTGCTGTGCGCGCGAGCGCTGCGCCAATGGTGCCGCAACATGGCGAAGGCCCTGCTGCCCCCCTATCTTGAGGATCTGGCGCGCCAGGGCGGTTTTGTTCTTGAGAAAGTCAGCGTGCGGGATCAGCGTTCGCGTTGGGGCAGTTGCGCGCGGGCGCGCCGCGCCAAAGGGGATGCAGGCGATGTCCCCGGAGAAGGGAAAAACGCCGGACAAAACGGAGTCTTCTTGCCACAGGCGGAACGCGGCAGGCAAAGAACTGCGGTCATGCCGGTTACCGGCAGAACGGGCCGCTGGATGGACACATTTTTCCGGCTGTTTTCCGGGACGCCCCCGACAGGGACAAAATCCGCGTCGCATGACGCCGCAGAGCCGCCCGCGTCCTGCGCGGCTGGCCCTGCGGGGCGCATAAGCCTCAACTGGCGCGCCCTGCTGCTGCCGATTCCCCTTCTGGAGCACCTGTGCTGGCATGAGCTGTGCCATCTGCGCCACATGAATCACTCCCAGGCCTACAGGGCGGAGCTTGCCCGCTATTCCCCGGACTGGCCCCAGTGCGAAAAGGCTCTGGATCGGGCATGGCGCAGTTTGCCCTGGTGGGCCTTGCCCGGCGATGATTCCGCACAGGACGACGGCTAACGCCTCATTGCCAATGCAGATTTAGACCAGATTCGCGTCGAGAATGCATGTTCTCCAGGTTCACCGTGCTCCACGGGTGTTTACGCGTGAAACGGCTTGCCTGTTTGCAGGAATTTTCAGAAAAATCCCCGCCATGAGCTACAGGCAGGCAGGCAAAAGCCCGCCTGCTCGCATTGCAAGTGTCAAAAGCTCTAGGGGTTCAGGTCTTTCATGGAATTGGCCCTGCCGGCCACCACGATGGTATCGCCCTTATTCAGCACGGTCATGGCCGGGGGAACAAAGTTGAAAGAGTGCTCCCCCACGGGGCGAATGCCCAGCACCATAATATTGAAACGCTGCATGAGATTAAGCTCGACCAGCGTTTTGCCGTGCCATTCGTCCACCTTCAGTTCCTGAATGGCGATGCCGCCGTATTTGGGGATAAGGTCCAGCATGCCCGGATAGGTCAGCTGATGGGCGGCCATGACGGCGGCTTCCATCTCGGGAACCAGAGCGCGGTTGACGCGCAGGCGCTGCAAAATCTTGCGGTGTTCCTCATTGGACGCCTTGACCCATATCTTGGGGCCACCCAGCTCCTGCACGTTGAGAGTGATGCTGAGCGATTGCTCCACGCTTTCTCCAACGCTGATGACCACCCAGTCCAGATCCTGCACATGCAGTGAACGCAGCACGGCGATATTGGTGGCATCGGCCTTGTAAACAGACTCCAGCGCATCCTCGGCCCGCTGCACCCGCGCATCGGACATATCAATGCCCACCACCGTGTGCCCCAGCGAAACAAGGGTGGTCGCCATGCGCAGGCCAAACTTGCCAAGACCTATAACGCCTATTTCCAGCTTTTTTTCAGCCATCTCTTTCTTTCTCCGTGCTGTATCCGGGCGACACGCGCCGGAACCCCTCCGCCGCAAAGACCGGGCAAGGCCAGAACCTCGTCGGCATGCCGGGCAAAACCCGAATGCTGCTTTCTCTGCACAGCATTGCAGTCAGGGACAAAAAACGGTTTCGGGAACACCGAAAAAGCCGCCGGGCCTTCGGGCCGAAGGCAGCGCCCTTTTCAGCGCAACCATATCTGCAAAAAGCGCCTGGGCCACTTTTCGCAACCGGCAACCAGAGCAGTTAACGAATGAAATGAGTTAACTGCTCTGCAAGAATTTCCTTGAAAATCCTTGCCACGAAATGCGAGAAGGCAGGCTTTTGCCTGCCGTAAGCGAGCATTTCAAGTGTTAAATGCTCTAGCCGATGGGCAGTTGCGTTTCCGCCACGGTATACGCCTTGCGCGGCTGAAGGCTCTGCACGGCCATGAGCAGGCTCAGCAGGCCCACGCGCCCGGCAAACATGTTTACAATAATAACGCCCTTGCCCTCGGCACTCAGCTCCGGGGTCAGGTTCATCGAAAGCCCCACAGTGCCAAGGGCCGAAACCTCTTCAAACAGAATGCGCAAAAAGGACGGCCCTTCGCCGCCGGTCCCGTGCAGTATGCCGTATTCCGTAATGCTGAGCAGAAATGTGGAAATCCCCACCAGCATGGAATAGAAAAAAAACAGGGTCAGAGCGCGACTTACGTTTTCTGCCGGTACGCCCCTGCCCTCAAGCACGATCTGCCTGTCGCCGCGGAACTGGGCGGCAATATAGCCCACCAGCACCCTGAAGGTCACCACCTTGATGCCCCCGGCGCACGAACCCGGGCCGCCGCCCACGAACATGAGCGCCATGAGCACCAGCAGAGTGGCCTCGCTCAGGCTGCTCATATTGACGGTATTAAAACCGGCCGTACGTGCCACCGCTGCCTGAAAAAACGCCGTAAGGGCCAGATCAAAGCCGTCGCCCAGCGCATGCTCGTTGCCCACCCGCCAGAACTCGATGACAAATCCCACCGTCGCGCCGACCACAATAAGAAAAACCGTTGTCTTGAGCACAAGGCGGCTGAAACGGCTGAACTTGCGCACGGGAACGCCCATGCGCCCGCCGGAAATGATGCCCAGAGCTTCGCGCAGTACGCCAAAGCCGATGCTGCCCAAAAAGACGCTGGCCGCGATGATGACGTTGACCGCCACATCATCCCTGAAATTCATGAGGCTGTTGGGGCTGAGCGAAAAACCCGCATTGCAGAAGGCCGAAACAGCATGAAATGCCGCGCTGATGGGGTGAAAAAACACGGGGTCATGCCAATGAAGCAGCAAGGCCGTGACAAGCTCGATGCTGAATACCAGCGCCAGCACCTGCAAAAGAAAACCCTTGAGGTTGAAATCGTCGCCAAGCAGCGCCTGACTCACGGCCTCACGGCTGGTGAAGGGTACGGAGTTTCGCCAGAGCAAAAAAATGATGCTCGTATAGGTCATGACGCCAAGGCCGCCCAGCTGCACGAGAAAAAGCAGCACCATCACACCGGCGGGGCTGAGCACCACGCTGATGTCCACAGGGGTCAGGCCGGTAACGCAAACAGCCGACGTGGCGAGAAAGGCCGCATCAATGGGGCTGAGCCTCTGGCCTTCCTGCAGACTCACAGGCATGTGCAGCAGAACTGCGCCCACGACAATAACCGCCAGAAAGGAAAATACGGGCCACGTAAGAGGGCTGAAAAATCTGTTCCTCTGCATGCCCCCCATTTATGCCGTCCGCGAAAGGAAAGCAAGATGGTGAATCATGTTGCGTTCACTTTGTTAATTCATATTGAATAGATATGAAAAACAGCAATCCCTGCCCGACCGCGCGCGCCCGCTGTTCCGCCGGTTTTTGCGAAACCGCAGTCCCCACTTTACATACGTCTGCTGCGGGGATATAGTCCATCCCGAGCTAGGGGAGCCGTGCATGCACGATGCGCTGCTGAGAGTGGGATCTCCCAGACCCTTGAACCTGACGCAGTTCGCACTGCCGGAGGGAAGCCGCGGCCACAGGCTGTTCCGCTGCTTGTGGTTTTTTTGCGCCCTGCGTCGCAACCCGCGAGGCACACATGTCTACCACACTTTTTTCTCAGAACGCCGCGTTGCGCGACCTTCTGGACTCCCACCTGGACAGCTTGTCCGCCGAAGAGCAGCTGGACGCCCAAAGCGTCACCGCTGCCCTTGAGGCCGGTACTATGGTTCTGCTGGGCAACCCCGCCCACAAGGGGCTGAAGCCCATCCTTGTGGGCCAGCCCGCCAGAATCAAGGTAAATGCCAATATCGGCACGTCTCCCCTGAGCAACTGCCCCCGTACTGAAGAACGCAAGATTCAGGCCGCTCTCGAGGCCGGAGCCGACACGGTCATGGATCTTTCCATCGCCGGTGATCTGGACGCCCTGCGCCTCGGCATGCTGGACGCCTGCCCCCGGCCCCTCGGCACTGTTCCCCTGTACGCCGTAGGCCAGCGCATTCTGGACGCGGATCGCGACATTGCCAGCATGAATCCCGATGAGCTGTTTGAGGAAATCGCCAAGCAGGCCCGGCAGGGCGTGGACTTTGTTACCGTTCACTGCGGCCTTTCGCGGCGCGGGGCCGAAATGGCCGTCAAAAACAACCGTGTTCTTGGCATTGTCTCGCGCGGCGGCTCCATGCTGGCCCGCTGGATGCTGGAAAACGACCGCGAAAACCCCCTGCTGGAATACTTTGACCGCCTGCTCGACATCTGCCGCCCCTACAACGTCACCCTCTCCCTCGGTGACGGCCTGCGCCCCGGCGCCGGCGTTGACGCGGGTGATGCCGCCCAGTGGGAAGAAGTCATCAATCTGGGCCGCCTTGCCAAGTACGCGCTCGAACGCGGCGTGCAGTGCATGATCGAAGGCCCCGGGCATGTGCCGCTTAATCAGGTGCGTACCCAGATTCAGGGCATAAAGCGCCTCACCCACAATGCACCGCTCTACGTTCTCGGCCCCCTGTGCTGCGACAGCGCACCGGGCTACGACCACATCGCCGGAGCCATCGGTGGTGCGCTGGGCGTGGAAGCAGGCGTGGACTTTCTCTGCTACCTCACCCCCGCCGAGCACCTCACCCTGCCTGACGAGGCCGACGTGCGCGCCGGGGTCATGGCTTCGCGCGTGGCCGCTCATGTGGGCGAAGTGGCACTGGGCCACCCCCGCGCCACGGCACGCGAGGCAGCCATGAACGCAGCCCGCAAGGCTCTGGACTGGGAAGGCATGACCAGGGCCGCCCTTGATCCGAAAATGCTTGAACAGCGCCGCGAGGAGCACAAGACAGAAGAAGTCTGCGCCATGTGCGGCAAGTTCTGCGCGGTCAAGATGCTTCAGAATCACTAGGGCAATTAGCGAATGAAATGAGTTGACTGCCCTGCAGGGATTTTCTTGAAAATCCTTGCCACGAAATGCGCGAAGGCAGGCTTTTGCCTGCCGTAAGCGAGCATTTCAAGTGTTAAATGCTCTAGGGCAGGTTCACGGCAAAACTGCTTTCGCGGCAGTGCCAGCCAACGCCCGCACGGCGTCCGGCAGCACTGGCCCGCCAGCGGCAAAAGCTGATGTGTGCCTTCAGGGCCGACGTCCGCTCCCGCCACCGCCGGTGGCCTGCCGCACGCCCGGACGGCTCTGGAATCTGCCTTTCCGGCGTGGTCGCCATGCAAGACCGCGCCGGGAAGTCCTCCTGCCGGGCAGACATCAGCCCGCACAAAAAGCAAAAGAAAGCGCCCGGACAATACCGGGCGTTTTCTTTTGCTTTACAGGCGGTCATTGACTCGCCGCACGGCCGCGGGTATGCCTCTGGACTGTCCCGACACCACCGGGCGCGCTTCTGCCGCCCTACAGACAAGGCTTGCTGATACGCCATGAACATACCCGTACCCGCGGCCACCATCGGCCTTCTGATTGCATCAAACATATTCATGACCTTCGCCTGGTACGGCCATTTGCGCTACAAGGGCACGGCCCTGCCCGTGGTCATTCTGGCAAGCTGGGGACTGGCCTTTTTTGAATATCTGCTTCAGGTCCCTGCCAACCGCATCGGTTACGGGCATTTTTCCGCTGCTGAACTGAAAACCATACAGGAAGTCATTTCCCTGACGGTTTTCATGGTTTTTTCCAGCCTCTGGCTGCACGAACCCCTGCGCTGGAACCACGTTGCGGGCTTTGCCCTCATCGTGCTGGCCGCCTGGATCATCTTTAAGGAGTGGTAACGTGGAAATAGGTCTTGTCCCTTTGCTGGTGGGCATTGCCGCCGCTTTCGCCGGTGGTTTCATAGACGCTATCGCCGGTGGAGGCGGCCTCGTGACCATGCCCGCCCTCCTGCTCACGGGTGTGCCGCCACACGCCGCCCTTGGCGCCAACAAGTTCAGCGCCTGCCTGGGTACGTGCGTGGCGCTGGGCAACTTTGCCCGCAGCCGTCTTGTGCTCTGGCGCGTGGCCCTGACGGGTCTGGCCTTTGCCCTCATGGGCTCCTGGGCCGGAGCGCGTCTGGCCCTGCACACCGAACCCGCCCTGCTGGGCAAAATTCTTGTGGGGCTGCTGCCCCTGGGCATGTGCGCCACCCTCATGCCCCGCAAGGAACGCGCGCGCGCCTGTAGCGAAGCCGACATGCACGGCCCCCGCCTGTGGCTGATGACGCCGCTGGTCTGCCTTGTCATTGGCGCGTATGACGGATTTTTCGGTCCCGGAACAGGCAGTTTTCTGATTCTTGCCTTTCACTGGATCTTGCGCATGGGCCTTATGGAGGCATCCGCCACATCCAAGGTGCTGAACCTCGCATCCAACTTTGCGGGGGTGGTGGTGTTCATGATCAACGGCGTGGTGCTGTGGAGTCTGGCCCTGCCCATGGCTGCCGCCTGCTGCGTGGGCAACTGGCTTGGCAGTCGCCTTGCCATCCGCGTTGGGCCCGCTGCTGTGCGACGCTTTCTCATGGTCTCGCTGTCGCTGCTGCTGCTCACCCTGATCTGGCAATTTTTTCTTGCCCCGCTGGTGCAGTAGCCTGCCGCAACATCCCTGAAGCCACACGAACAAAAAAGATGGCGGTTCCGGCCTTGTGCCGAACCGCCATCCTTCTTTGAACGTTTGGAAGCATTGAGAATAGATATTCTCAATGCGTAAATGTCATAAAGGCTCCGCTACTTCTTGCTGGCCTTCATGGTGTCGCGAACCTTTTCAGCTTCCTGCAGTTCGGTCTGCGCTTCCTGCAGCTTCTGCTTGCGCTTGGCGATCTTGCTGGCCTGCTTGCCCTGGGCAACGTCCTTGTCCAGTTCAGCCTGACGCTCCTGCACCTTTTCCTGCTTTTCCATGACGGCTATTTCCGCTTCGGCAAGTTCGCCGTCGTCGGTGCACCATGTGCGCACATTATCCAGGGCGCGCTCAAGTCCGGCCACCTGCATGGGATTGTTGTGCTTCTTGGCATAATCTATCTGGCGCTGGATATGGGCCATTTTCTGCTGGCAGATGCCTTCAGCCGAAGCTTCTCCGGCCCACACACAAAGGCCCACGATACCGGCGCACAGTGAAGCGCCTATTACTTTACGATATTTCATTATATTTTCCTTTTTAGTGTTATGCACCGGAACATTCCGGCGCTTTATCCGGGATGCGGTCATGCCGTGCTTCCATGCGTGAAAGCAGCGGACACACCCTTTTGCCGGGGTCATGAAAGACGACGGTCAAGCCGGACAGAATTGCTGCGGCAAGAACAAAAGGGCATGAAGCCGATAGCCAGCGGGAAGGGATCAACAGCGAAAAAATCCGCTGGCCGGAAAAGACGAGGATCGGAGGCCGAAAAGCATCATTGACAGCGCAGGCGCCCTGAATGCGGACGCACTGGCAGGCGCATCAAGAAATGTCGGGGAGGCAGAACCGGCAGCGGTGCGAAGATACGTTCGAGATTTTACGCCGCCCGACCGGGCATTGGCCCGTGCGGACAGGCAGCAGCACTGTCTTCAGCAGCAAGCCCTGAGCAAGGTCAGGAGCATGCCTGACGTGCCCTCCTGACGCGCAGGCGGGTCACGCCATCAAGCGCCAGAGCAATTCCACTTGCAACTGCTCTGGCCTGATACCTCAGGAACACCATTCTTGTCCACCCCACGCACAGGAGGCAAAAATCGCGTGCCAAAAACTTGCTGCAAACAAAACTAATTTATCATTTCAATATAGTAGCGACCATTCTCCGTTTCCGGCAGCTCAAATTCCAGGGCATACTTCAGGCCCGAGGCATCTTCGGCGGCCTTGTCGCCCATAACGGCCGTGACCACGCATTTGCAGGATTTTTTATCGCCGCTCAGGGTCTTGAAGCTCTCAAAGCTGATATGCGGGTCCTTTATGCCCAGCTCCTGCGCATAGGACTGCATGATTTTTTTGGCATACTTTTTACCATCGCTGGAATCGCATTCCGGTGATGAGCTACAACCCGCTACAAACATAGCAAGAAAGGCCGCTGCCACAATTTTTGTTTTCAGCATGGCTGTCTCCTTGATCATGTTTTGCCGGACACGCGCTTCACCTGCGAAGCGTGCGGTTCCGGACAGTAAACCTATGACAAATATTCACCAGCCGGTCAAACCGGTCTGCGCCGGCCGGGCAGCCCAAGGCAGCGCGCGCCCGCTTGTGCTGCATGCCGCCAGAAAAGAAAACATCCCGCCGGGGCGGGATGTTTTCATGCAAAGATGCGTCCGGAAACGGCGCTAGTTCTTGAGGCTGTGAATGGGCGCGGGAATGCGCCCCCCAAGGGTAATAAAATCTTCGGCATTGCCGCCGGGCACAGGCATGATGGCCGCCTTGCCAAGCAGACCGCCAAACGACACTTCCTCGCCCACGCCCTTGCCGGGCACGGGTATGAGGCGCACCGCCGTGGTCTTGTGGTTGATCATGCCGATAGCCATTTCGTCAGCAATGATGCCTGAAATGGTGGTTGCCGGTGTGTCGCCGGGGATGGCGATCATGTCCAGCCCCACCGAGCACACGCTGGTCATGGCTTCCAGCTTTTCAATGCTGAGCAGACCAGCGGTAGCGGCCGCCTCGATGCTTGAGTCTTCCGACACGGGGATAAAAGCCCCCGAAAGGCCGCCCACAGAAGAAGAGGCAAAAGCGCCGCCTTTTTTCACGGCGTCATTGAGCATGGCCAGCACGGCAGTAGTGCCGGGCGCGCCGATGCTCGAAAGCCCCAGGCTCTGAAAAATTTCGCCCACCGAGTCGCCCACCGCCGGGGTGGGGGCCAGAGAAAGGTCGGCCACGCCAAAGGGGATGCCCAGACGGGTCGCCACCTCTGTGCCGATCATTTCGCCCACGCGGGTCACCTTGTATGCCGTGCGCTTGATGACCTCGGCCATGTCCAGCAGGGTCAGGGGAGCGCCCTTTTCATTGCGGCCCGCCTCGCGGGCGCGGTCCAGAGCTTTTTTCACCACACCGGGGCCGGAAACACCCACGTTGATCACCACATCAGGCTCGCCCACGCCAAGGTAGGCGCCAGCCATGAAGGGCACGTCCTGCGGAATGTTGGCAAAAACCACCAGCTTGGCGCAGCCGATGCCGCCACGGTCGGCCGTGGCTTCGGCCACCTTGAGTATCTGGCGGCCCATCAGGGCCACGGCGTCCATATTGATGCCGCTGCGCGACGAAGCCACGTTGATGGACGAGCAGATGCGGTCGGTCTGCGCCAGAGCTTCGGGCAGCGCCTCAATAAGGGCGCGGTCGCCATTGGCAAAGCCCTTTTCAACCAGAGCGGAAAATCCGCCCAGAAAGTCCACGCCCGCCTCCTTGGCGGCCTCGTCAAGGGCCTTGCACACGCGCACCATGCCGTCGGGGCCAAAAGGCGCACCCACCACCGCAATGGGGCTGACGCTGATGCGCTTGTTCACCACGGGAATGCCGTATTTGTCGCCCACCTCATTACAGACAGACACAAGCTGCGAGGCGTAGCGGCGGATTTTGGCCTGCACGTTGGCGGTAAAAAGCTCCAGATCGTGGCTCACGCAATCAAACAGGCTCACGCCCAGGGTGACGGTGCGCACGTCCAGATGCTCGTTGCGGAGCATGTTAAGTGTGCTTATGACTTCGCGTTCGGAAAGCATGTCGGTATCCTGTATGGTTGCAAGGCAAAAAAGCTCTGGAGCAGATCAGCTTTGAAATGCTTCACATCTCAAAGCTTTCATTCAGCCGAAAAATGCGATTTTCGCCTGAATCCACGTCACGTTGCGGCGCGCTGCATTTAGTGCAGCGCAGGAGCATGTACACTTTTTCAAAGTCAGGATGCTCTAGAAAGAGCTGACCCGGTGAACAGCCTCAAAAATATCCCTGTGCTGCACGCTCACGCGCAGATCGCGGCTCTGCCCCTCGCAGGAAAGCTCGCGCCGCAGGCGGCCAAGGTCAACGGCATCAGGAACCATGACCTCAAACACAAAAAGGGCATGATTGGTTCCCCCCTCACCCAGAATAGCCTTGAGGCTTTCAATATTCACGTCATGGCGGGCGAACACGCGGCTCATGGCAGCGATAAGACCGGGCTTGTCGGGGCCGTCGGCAGTGACCACAAAGGGTTCGCAGTGCAGGGTCTGGCCCCACTGCCCCTGAATGGCGGGCCGCACCAGCACCGAAAGATCCACCTTGGCCTCGGCCAGACTGGCGCTGAGCCGCTGGTGCAGGTTCTGGGCATCAAGGGCATCGGGGGCGGCCACCACAAAAATGGCGGCAAATTCGCCGGAAAGAATGGTCTGGGTCACTTCTTCGATGTTGCAGCCGTTTTCTTCAAGAATACGGCTGACTGCGGCCACCACTCCGGGGCAGTCGCGCCCCAGAAAAGAGGCGGTGTACTTGTGCATGACGCTTGTCCTTACGGAAATGATCCGTGGCAGGGCCACGGGAAGGTGTCACAGGGAAAAAAAAGCTATATACGCAAGCCTCACGAACTTCAAGGCCAAACAGGGCATTGCGCGGCGCCAAGGACATGCGCACGCCATCCTTGACGCTTCTTCGCGAATGGCATACCGTTACAATCCTTTAAGACCGGGCATCTCAGGAGTTTTTCAGTGGAAAATCGGGAAAAGAAGAATAAAAAGCCTGCCGTCAAGCTGGGCACCAAGTCTAAATACGCGGGCTATTTTATGCCCATGTTGGAAAGCTTTGCCGCACGTGAAGGGTTGAACGAGGTTGTAAAAAACCGCGTGGTCAAATCCTGCGATCTCATGGACGCGGGCGTACCGCTCTTTCCCAACGATTTCCGCAAGGAACACTCCATTTCCTGGGTGCTGGAAAAATTCGGCAATCTTGAGGGTGATGCCCTTGAAACCCAGGAAGACGTTGTCGCCATTGCCGGGCGCATAGTTTCGCTTCGCTCTTTCGGCAAGGTGGCCTTTTTTCACATCATGGACCAGACGGGCCGCGTGCAGTGCTACGCCGCGCGCGAACACCTGGACGAGGCCACGCACAACCTGGTAAAAAAGCTCGATATCGGCGATATTGTCGGCGTTTCCGGGCATCTTTTTCGTACCAAAACGGGCGAACTGACCATTGCCTGCCGCACCATAAAACTTATCACGCGCTCCATGCGTCCCCTGCCCGAAAAGTACCACGGGCTCAAGGATATGGAAACGCGCTACCGGCAGCGCTACGTAGACCTTATCGTCACGCCGCGCGCCCGCGAAATATTTTTCAAGCGCAGCCAGATTGTGCGCGAGTTCCGCCACTTCATGGAAGACCACGGCTTTATGGAAGTGGAAACACCCATGATGCAGCCCCTCGCGGGGGGAGCGGCGGCCAAGCCCTTCAAAACCCATCACAATGCTCTGGACATGGGCCTGTACATGCGCATTGCGCCGGAGCTGTACCTCAAGCGCCTGCTTGTGGGCGGGTTTGAAAAGGTATTTGAGCTTAACCGCAACTTCCGCAATGAAGGCATCGACACGAGGCACAATCCGGAATTCACCATGTGTGAATTCTACTGGGCCTACGCCACGTTTGAAGACCTCATGGACCTGACGGAAAAGCTTTTTGCGCACCTGGCGCAAACCGTGTGCGGAACCACCGTTGTTCCCTATCAGGGCGAAATGATCGACCTCACGCCCGGCAAGTGGACGCGCATGAGCTTTTACGATTCACTCACGGTCATTGGCGGCCACCAGCCGGAATTCTACAATGACTACACCAGAGTGCAAAACTACATCCGCCAGCGCGGCGAAAAGGCCGCCGACAGCGAAAGCCTGCAAAAACTGCATGCCAAGCTCTTTGATCTGGATGTGGAAGGCAAGCTCGTGCAGCCGCATTTCATCTACCACTACCCCACGGAAATCTCGCCCCTGTCGCGCCGTAACGACAATGATCCCGGCCTGACCGACCGTTTTGAGCTTTTCATTACCGGTCGCGAGATATCCAATGCGTTTTCAGAGCTTAACGATCCCGTTGACCAGCGCCTGCGCTTTGAAGATCAGGTACGCGAAAAGGAAGCCGGGGACGATGAGGCACACAGCATGGACGAGGACTACCTGCGCGCCCTTGAATACGGCATGCCCCCGGCTGCCGGTCAGGGAGTGGGCATTGACCGGCTGGTCATGCTGCTGACAGACTCCGCCTCCATACGCGAGGTTATCCTCTTCCCCCTGTTGCGCCCGGAATCCTAGACAGTATCGCCACGAGATGGATTTTCCTGGTATATCAAGGAGAACGAGCCTTTTATGCAGGGAGTGTACTCTTATGGTACTCGACCGGAATAAAAGGCGAAGTTCGACGCAGAGATGCCGGGAAAGGCGCTCGTGACGACACTGTCCAAAGCATTTTTGTACTGGCAGTATCCACTCTCAAAGGCTGCTTCGGCGCGCAGCTGTGCAGGCAGAGTGCGTCGGCATCTTTGCGAGAACGCCGCGTGAGCAGTCGGCAGAGCAATTGCAGCGTGCAACAGCGCCAGAGCGCGCCCGTTGATACTGTTCTGCAAGCGACCTTCCGGTTGCCCAAGGCTCAAGAATAAAAAGACCCGTTCCCGCAGAAAGTGTACCCACGTGTGCAAATCTGCGGGAGCGGGTCTTTCGCTCCTGTTTTCAGTACCCCTTGCCGTGCCGTTTGATCCCGCCACGCCACACTGCACCGTGAAGCATGCCTCACCCGGCGGCAGTCCGGCAGCGGCCCGGCGGCAGTCCGGCGGCGGCCCGGCGGCTGAAAAAAGCTCTGGATTTCCTTGTTCCTCAAGCGTATAGCCATGCCCTGCAGGCAGGCGCGGCACAGAAAAACCTGCAAGCCCCGCATCGCCCGCGGGGCGTGCCGACAGGTTCCGGGCGTTACGCGCAGGGGCCATGCCGTTGCAGATGCGCCCAAGTGGGGGCGTTCCGTCGTCGAAAAAACCGGCGTCAGGAGCATTTTCTAAAAAATATCTTGAATATCCTGCCAAGCTGGGCCAATATGCCGCAAATGTCGTTCGAACTCTTCGTGGCCTTGCGCTATCTGTTTTCAAGACGCAAGCAGACCTTCATCTACATTATCTCTCTCATGTCCATTCTGGGCGTGGCCCTCGGCGTTGGCGCGCTGGTGGTGGTGCTTGGCGTATACAACGGCATGACCACCGACATGCGTGACAAGATCCTTGGCGCCAATTCACACGCCATTGTCATGTCCTACCTGCCTTCGGCCTTTGAAAACGATGATGGCCTGCTGGACCGCATACGCTCCATCAAGGGCGTTACCGGAGCCACCCCCTTTGTGTATACCGAGGTGATGCTTTCGTCCGGCAACGGCGTCAAGGGCGTTGTTCTGCGGGGCATTGACCCGGAATCCGGGCCACAGGTGCTCTCGATGCTGCGCCAGATGCGCTCCGGCTCCGCCGCTGACCTGCAAAAAGAAGGCGCCCCCGGCCTTATCATCGGTGAAGAGCTGGCCAAACGCCTTGGCCTTGCGCTGGGCAGCCGGGTGAATCTGCTGTCGCCCTCCGGGCAGAAGACCGCATCGGGCTACGCGCCGCGCATCCGTCCATTCGAGATCGTGGGCATATTCAAGACCGGCATGTTCGAGTATGACTCGTCACTGGCGTTCGTGCACCTTGCGGCGGCTCGCGACGTGCTCGGCCTGCCCGAAAAATATCTTTCCGGTGTTGAACTGACCGTCAACGACCTCTTCAAGGCCGACCAGATATCCACCCGCGTAGCGACCGAACTGGGGTCTCCCTTTTATGTGCGCTCGTGGATGGAAATGAACGCCAACCTTTTTGCGGCCCTCAAGCTGGAAAAGATCGGCATGTTCATCCTGCTGACCATGGTGGTGCTTATCGGCTCTTTCTCCATTGTGACATCGCTTGTCATGCTGGTCATGGAAAAAACACGCGACATTGCCATCATGATGTCCATGGGGGCCACGCGCGGCATGATACGCCGCATTTTCATGTATCAGGGCAGCATCATCGGCGTTATCGGCACATTGCTGGGCTACGTGCTCGGCCTTACGGTGGGCTGGCTGCTCAAGCGCTACCAGTTCATCAAGCTGCCTGAAAACGTCTACACTCTCGACCACCTGCCCATCAGCATCACCCTCACCGATGTGCTCATCGTGGGGGCCAGCGCCATGCTGCTGTGCTTTCTGGCAACCCTTTATCCGGCCCGCCAGGCGGCCCGCCTGGAACCGGCGGAAGCCCTGCGCTACGAGTAGCCATGTCCGCACTCTACAAATTTTCAAATGTGAATAAAGTTTTCTCCGCACCGGGAGAAAACCTTGAAATTCTCAAAGATATCAATCTTGTTGTGGAAGAAGGCCAAGCTCTTGCCATTGTGGGGGCTTCCGGTTCCGGCAAAAGCACCCTCTTGCATCTTATGGGTGCTCTTGATACTCCAAGTACGGGCGCTGTCTATTTTGACGGGCAGGACATGACTCACATGACGCCCGATCAAAAAGCGGCCTTCCGCAATAAAACCCTTGGCTTCGTTTTTCAGTTTCACCACCTTTTGCCGGAGTTTTCGGCAGTGGAAAACGTGGCAATGCCGGCCATAATCGGCGGTGAACGCCAGTCCGCCGTCATGCCCAAAGCCAGGGAAATGCTTGAACGCGTGGGCCTTGCAGCCCGGATGGACGGCAAAGTTGCCACGCTTTCGGGCGGTGAAAGACAAAGGGTAGCCATCGCCCGCTCGGTGCTGATGCGCCCGCGAGTGCTGTTGGCTGACGAGCCCACCGGCAATCTGGACGAACATACCGGAGAGCAGGTGGGCGCGCTTATGAATGAACTTAACCGCGAGCTGGGCATGACTCTCGTGGTCGTGACGCATAATCGGGAACTGGCCGCAGGCATGGGCCGCATCCTGGAACTGAAAGCGGGGACTCTGTATGAAAAAAATCTTGCGTAATATCCTGTCCAACATTCTTTGCGTCACCGCTCTGGTATGCGCCGTCCAGCTTATGCCCCGCGAGGCTGGCGCATCGCAGGGCCCTCTGGTTCTGGTGCTGCCCTTTCAGGTAAATGCCGGGCCGGAAATGCCCAATGCCGCCCAGGACGTGCCGCAGATCATCGCTGACCAGCTCAAGCAGGGCGGCATGCGCGTTGTGCCCATGAACACGGCGCGCCAGCTGCAACGCAGCAGCGGCGAAACCATCGACCTTGCCACGGCGCGCGCACTGGGCCGTCAGGCCGGAGCGCAGCTTGTCATTTATGGCAGCTTCAACCAGCTTGGCGACGGCTTCAGTATGGATACGCGCCTTGTGCCCGTGCAGCAGGGCGAAGCCGTGCCTGCCGGTTTCGAGCGCAATTCGCTTGTTGCCCTCAGCGACTGTGCCAGCACGCTGGCCGGACGCGCCGCTGAAATGACGGGCGCAAACGCCGCGCCCGCCCCCGCGCCTCAGGCCGGCAACAGCGGAACCGGCCTTGTGCCGATGGGCACGCCTACCGCAGCCAAGGGCGGCCTTGCCGACGTGCAGGTTCGCGGCATGAGCGTTATGGACCCCGACACCGTGCTCATGCGCCTGACCCTTCGCAAGGGCGACACGCCCGATGCGCACGCCATCAATGAAGAAGTGAAGCGCATCTGGGAAATGGGATATTTCAGCGATGTGCAGGCCAGCCTTGAAGGTAATGTGCTGGTCTTCACCGTGGTGGAAAAGCCCCGCATCGACAATATCATTGTCGAAGGCTCAAAAGGCGTCGACAAGGAAGACGTTGTTGCCGCCATGGGCACGAGAACGGGCAACGTGCTCAACGAGCAGGTGCTTTCCGACGACCTGCAAAAAATTACCGAGCTGTACCGCAAGGAAGGCTACTACCTTGCCAAGGTCAACTACCGTCTTGAAGACCGCCAGGGCGCGCGCGGCGCTGTTCTGGTCATCAACGTGGACGAGGGCAACAAGCTCTACGTCAAAGAAGTGAACATTGATGGCCTCAACAAGCTCAACCGTGGCGACCTTGACAAATACCTCGCCCTCAAGCCGCGCGGCATCTTTTCGTGGCTGACAGGCTCGGGCGTGCTCAAAGAAGAATACCTTGAGCGCGACACCAACGCCATTGCCGCCTATGGCCTCAATGAAGGCTACATCGACATTCAGGTGGGCGCACCCCAGGTAGACTACAAGGACGATGGCATTTACGTCACCTTTGTGGTCAACGAAGGCCCCCGCTATACCGTGCGCAACGTGGTCTTTGCCGGAGACGTCATCGACAGCGAAGAAAAAATGCTTGAAGTCGTCCAGATGGATGACTGGCAGAAGTCCAATGACTATTTCTCGCTGACGGTCATGCAGGAAGACTCCAAACGCCTCACCGACCACTACGCCGATTACGGCTACGCCTTTGCCGAGGTGGATACCAAGCTCATCAAGGCTGAAGACGGCACGGATCAGGTGGACGTAGGCTACCTGATCAACAAAAAGCAAAAAGTGTTCATCCGCCGTCTGGTGGTTGAAGGCAACACCAAAACACGCGACAACGTCATCCTGCGCGAAATGCGTCTGGGCGACGGCGACATGTACGAAGGGGCCAAGCTGCGCCGCTCCAACGAGCGCCTGAACCGTCTGCGGTACTTCTCTGCCGTGGATATGGAGCTTATCCCCACCGGACAGGAAGACGAGGTAGACCTCAAGGTAAAGGTCAAGGAAACCAATACCGGAGCCATCATGGGCGGTATCGGCTACTCCAGCTACTATGACGTGGGCGTCACGGCCTCCATCATGGAGCGCAACCTCTTCGGTCGCGGCTACTGGCTGCAGCTTCAGGGCTTCTTCTCCTGGCGGCGCACGTCGGGAACCCTGTCCTTCACCAACCCGCGCGTGTACGATACCGACCTTTCGTTCGGCAACGACATCTATTACACCCACGACTACTGGGACAACTTCACCAAGGATACCATAGGCGACACCGTGCGCTTCGGCTATCCCATCGGCGAATACACGTCCGTGGGTGTGGGCTACCGCCTTGAGCGCTATCACCTGTATGACGTGGCCGACAACAGCTCGCCCTACATCAAGGACTACAAGGGCATCAACTGGACCAGCGCCGTCTCGGGCCGCATCCTGCGCGACACCACCGACAGCAAGGAACGCCCCACCAAGGGAACCATTGCGCGCCTGTGGGCGGAATACGGCGGCGGCGGCCTTGGCGGTACAGACAACTTCGTCAAGAGCGTGGCCGACTGGCAGGGCTTCTGGTCTTTCAACCCGCAAAACACCGTGCACTTGCGCGGTCGCGTGGGCGGCGTGTTCCAGAACACCAGCGACAGGGTCCCTGTGTTTGAACGCTTCTGGGTCGGCGGCATGGACACCATCCGCGGCTACAGCTACTCTGACCTTTCGCCCCGCGACTACAAGCACGGCAACGAGCAGATCGGCGGCGACCGCATGGCTGTCGGCAACCTTGAATACATCTGGACCTTCCAGAAAGACCTCGGGCTTGCTCTGGTTCCCTTTGTGGACACCGGCTTCAACATCGACTCCAAGACAATGGGCGATGAATGGGACAGATACATTGTGGCCTCCACCGGCCTGGAGCTGCGTTGGCGCTCTCCCATGGGCGACCTGCGCATAGCCTACGGCGTCCCCCTGGTGCAGGACTACGACAAGGAAATGCCTCCGGGCAGAATCGAATTCAGCATGGGCCAGTTCTTCTAGGCCGGTTTTTGAGCCGGACACGAACCGGAAACTGAAACATGTGAAGAGTACGCCCGCGCGGTTCGCAGCCGACCGGACGTGAAATTACGGGGGAGAAACCTTGCTCGGCAAGGCTTCTCCCCTGCAGTTTTCAGGGCAACGCACCATGCGGCCGCCCGCTGACATCACAGACCGGCGCCCGCCGCCTGCCCGCTTGTCGCTGGATCGGCATGTTTTATGCAAAGATAAAATCATATGCGGCCTTTCGCCCGGTGCGTGAGGTTGCCTCAGCCTGAATTAGCCGCCCCGCAAGGGCCATAAGGAAAATTTCACGCGTCGCGCATGTCATAAGCTTGACGACGCGCCGCAGGACAAGCAAGGAGTCTCCGTGGCCCGCAAAGCAAAAAGCCCCCAGCCCTCAACCAGAAGCGGTCTCAGGCGGCTTGCGCCTCCCCTGGCCTTTTTGCTGGCCCTCTGTCTGCTGGTGGTCTGCTTTTACGACACGGGCTACACCTCCCTGCCGCCCACCGGCAAGCGCTACGACACCGCCAAGGCTGGCATTGAAAGCCTGCGTATGGACGCCAAGCGTTCGGGGCAGCGCGAACCGTGGGAAAAGCTGGCTGCCGAATTCCGTTCGATCTACGACGCTGATCCCGGCTGGCCCAACCGGCCCGCTGCTCTTTTCCGTGCTGCGGAAAGTCTTGAAGAACTTGCCCGCCGCTCCTTTGCCAAGGCGGATGCCCGCAAGGCCATTGAATGCTACGAATCCGTGGCCATGCGCCATGCGGACAGTCGCCTTGCAGATGACGCGCTGTTTCATGCCGCCAAGCTCCGCGCCGCATGGCTCAAGGACGACAAGGGCGCGCTGGAACTGATCGCACGTATCAAAAGTCAGTATCCCAGGGGCGACATGCTGCCCGAGGCACTGGCGCTGGAAAAGACCCTGCTGGCCTCTGCACAGGGGCGCACCGCGCCCGAAGCCCGTCAGGTGGCGGTGGCCGAAAACAGAACAGCCGTTGAAGACCAGCCCGGCCCGGCCGCGCAAGGTGGAAACGCCTCCAACGGCAACCCTGCCCCCACCACAGCCCAGATTGCAGCGTCCAAGCCAGCCCTTGCGGCGGCTCTGGCGACCCCGCTGCCGCAAAACCAGCTTCTGCCACGCTACCGCAAGGCCAAGGCCGATATGGACGCCCTGCGTGCCGACAAGGTGCGCTCCTGCTGGCGTCAGCCGTGGGAAGAGCTGGCAACGGAATTTCTGCGCATCTATCAGAGCCGTAAAAACTGGGCCATTTCGCCCGGTGCGCTCTTCAGGGCGGCAGCCAGCCAGGAATCGCTGGCAGACTGCTCACACCTCACGGCCGAATACCGGCAGGCGCGCGACCTGTACCTCAGCCTTGCCCAGGAATTTCCCAAGAGCGCACTGGCCGACGACGCCCTTCTGCGCGCCGCCGCCATCGAGGCCGACCGGTTGAACCAGCCCGCTGAGGCCCTGGAACTGCTGGATGCCATCGCAACCCTCTATTCCCACGGCGACATGCTGCCGCAGGCCAAAGAAATGCGCGCGCGCCTTACAGGCCGCCCCGACGCCGCCCCGGCCGCAAGAGCCGACAATGCGCCCCTTGCGACCGTGCCGCCCGAAGTGCACATGCTTTCGTGGAACTCCCTGAGCAAAGACGCCGTTGAAATCGTGCTGGAGCTGTCGTCTCCGGCCCGCTACAACGCAAAGCTTGTAGAAGGAAAAAAAGGCGCTTCGTCCAGCCTGTATATCGAGCTTGAAAACGCCTCGGTCGTGAAGGATGTCCGTCAGGGCGTCACGGTCAAGGGCAGCCTGCTGCAGTCGATCCGCGTACGTGACCGCAAGGGCGGCGGCGCGGTCATGCAGTTCAGCTTCAGGGACGTGCGGCGCTTTGACGCGCAGACCGAGAGCAATCCGTGCCGCATAGTGCTGCGCGTGGCTGCGGGAAGCACCCCCCTGCCTCCGCGCAAGGCGTCCGGTGCAGGCTTTGCCGAGCAGGACAAGGCCCCCCCGACCCGCGAAGCGCCCCTGCCCGACTCCCGTCAGGTCAATGACATGGCCCGTCAGCTGGGGCTTACCCTGCGCACGGTCTTCATTGATGCCGGGCACGGCGGGCGCGATCCCGGAACCAGCCATAACGGCATTCTTGAGCGCGTCATCACCCTTGACGTGGCCCTGACCCTTGGCCGCCTTCTGCAGGCCAACGGCGTTGATGTGGTCTACAGCCGCACCAGGGACACGGGGCTTTCATTGCGCGAAAGGACAAGCAGCGCCAATGCCGCCGGAGCGGACATTTTTGTGTCCATTCATGTAAATGCCAATGACGATACATCGGTCAACGGCTTTGAAACCTACTATCTCGATCTTGCGAGCAACAGCGAGGCTGCGCGGGTGGCTGCGCTTGAAAACTCGGGCAGTGACCATCGTCTGGGCGATATGCAAAAAATGCTGGCCGATGTCATGCTCAATGCCAGAGTAGATGAATCTCGCAGACTTGCACAAGATATTCAGCGTCTTAGCATCTTTCGACTGAAAAAGCGTCAGTATGATGTCCGCAACAACGGGGTCAAGTCTGCTCCGTTTCACGTGCTGCTTGGCGCACAGATGCCAGCCGTGCTGGTAGAGCTTGGCTATTGCACCCACGCCACCGAAGCCCGCAATCTCGCCAATGCCAAATACCGTCTTGCACTGGCCGAGGGACTGGCTGAAGGCATACTTGCATACAAGGACAGACTGCTCAAAAGGAGAACGGCCCAGAATTCCTTGACGCCCGAAAGCGCCGATGCTATGTGATGCAGGGATTTCAAATGTATGCCGCTCTGTAGTATCAGCAAAAATAAAGCCCAGTTACACAGGCGCGGTCAGGTTCTGTCCCGGCTTGTGCAGCGCACGGGCTACGCACGAAAAAACAGTGTTATACAAGTTTCTTACGGCGCAAGGGTCATCCCAATTCCGCAAGGACGAGATATAAAAACAGCAATCGGGGAAGGAGTACTTTACATGCGCAAGGTTTTGATGATGACCGTAGCGGTTTGCATGCTCATGGCCGGAGCGGCCCTTGCGGCTGACAGCAACGCCGTGCCCGCCGCCAAAATTGGTGTGGTGGACATGCAAACTGTGGCCACGCAGAGCGAACCCGCCGAGGCCGCCAAAAAGCAGATGGAGCAAAAGTTCGGCAAAGAACGCTCCGAACTGGAAAAGCAGGGCGAAGCCCTGAAGAAAAAGGCCGAATCGCTCAAGAATCCCAAGGTCAGCGAAGAAAAAAAGCTGGAATTCATCCGCGCCAAGCAGGACCTGGACCAGAAGACCCGCAACTTCCTGCGCAAGGTTGAACAGGAAGAAGTGAAGCTGCGCCAGGACATGGTGACCCTGGTCTTCAGCGCCACCTACGAAGTGGCCCGCACCAAGGGCTTCAACTTTGTGGTTGACGTGACCGCGGGCGGCGTTCTGTACGCCGACCAGTCAATGGACCTGACCCAGGACGTGCTCACCGAAGTGAACAGACTTTACAAAGAAAAGAAAAATGACAAGGGCGGCAAGAAATAGGCGCCCGGCCATAAAGCGACACGGCCTCTCGACCCTGACGGGGCGGGAGGCTTTTTCTTTACTGCAATTTGCTTCAACAGCGTTGTGGCGGCCCAATGCCGTCCAATGGCTACCCCTTGCAACTACATGTTCTCAAAGGTAAAATACTCTCATGAGGCGCATGACAGGGCGCCGCAGAAATCAGGCCGCCGTCATTTCGCCGCCCCGGCCACAGACACGCCAAACTTGCCAGGAGGCCAAACAGCATGGATTCAGTTACGCAAAGCCAGAGCATGGACATACAGCGCATTTTGCGCCTGCTGCCCCACCGCTACCCCTTCCTGCTGGTGGACAGGGTTGTGGAATGCGTAGCCGGTTCGCACATCAAGGCGTATAAAAACATTACCTTTAACGAACCGTTTTTTCAGGGGCATTTTCCGGGCGCGCCCATAATGCCCGGCGTACTCATCCTTGAAGCGCTGGCACAGACCGGCGGTCTGCTTGCTGCCTCAGGCATGGGCGACCTTGACGACAAGCTTTTTCTCTTTACCGGCCTTGACGGCGTCAAATTTCGCCGTCAGGTAGTTCCCGGCGACCGTCTGGACCTTGAGTGCTCCAACATCCGCATGAAGCTCAAACTTTGCAAGATGGAAGCTCGCGCCTTTGTGGATGGCAAGCTCGCCGCAGAAGCGCAGATCACTGCCGCTATCGGTGACAGGCCCAAAGACTGAGCATTCCGCAACAGGCACTGTCTGTGCGTCCAGCATAAAAAGCCCGTTTGTGGCCGGGAGCATCACACCTCCCCGGCCGCAAACGGGCTTTACGTCAACCGCGAAACGGCTGTTGCACTACCTTGCCAGCAATACCCAGGCCGGGCCTCTGGCATCCAGATGGCTGGCCACATAGTTGCCCCGGTCTTCGCCACCGCAAAACACGTCGATACGGTTTTTCTTGATGGCTCCGCCCACATCCTGCGCAAAGCCTATGCCGCGCAGCGGCACTTTGCCGCGCTGCTGGTCAGGAATATTGACCCCATAGGCCACAACAGAACCCAGAGGAATAAAGGTGCGGTCTGTGGCAAGTGACAGCCAGTCGTCCACCACCTGCCCCATGGCCCCGGTGGGACCGCGGGTTCCGTAACGGAAAAAGACATAGCTGGGGTTTTCGTTCAGTATCTCGCGCACACGTTGCGGGTTGTCCTTGAACCACTGGCGCTGCTCGAAGATATGGCCTTCTCTGAGCAGGCCCTTTTCACGCATGATGCGTCCCGAGCTTTTATACTTGTGGCCATTCTGCCCCGCGTAGTTGATGTACGCCTGAGTTCCGTCATCAAAGACAAGCCTGCCGGAACCCTGAATTTCAAGAAAAAACACGTCCACGGGGTCTGCTGCCCAGGCCAGTTCCAGCCCCTTTCCGGCGAGCACCTGTTTTTCTTCAATGGTGCGGCGGTCATAGTAGCGCCCGCGTTTGGCCTTCACTGCCTTGATGTCCGGCGGCAGCGCGTAGATGGCCTGGGTATAGCCCGGCTTGCGCGTGCGGCTGGCACGCACCACCGGCTCGTAATAGCCCGAATACTTTATGCCGTCCGGCACTTCCACCCAGCGGAAGTTTGCCAGAAAAAGTTCCGGTTCCTTGTCCAGACGGGGCAAAAGCTCCTGCAGGCGGGTCAGGGTGCGCGAAAGGTCACCCCAGGTCACATTCAGGCCCGGACGCTGCACGGCAATGTCCGTGGGCGGCTTGCTGTTGACATAGCGTAAAGACTTGCGCACGGTAGGAGCTATCTCTTTCCAGCTGCCCAGATCCTGATTGACCGGCTTCAGGCAGCTCACAAAAAACTCCGGGCTTTCAAAGCCCACAGGCGGCCCCACCGGCTCCGGCGAGGGCGGGGCCACTTTTTTACCGCAGGCCCCCAGCAGAAAACACATAAGCAGCAGCGCCACCAGGGCCGGTCTGAACCCACAGGGCCGGTCAATGGAACCATACGTACAAGGCGCATATAAACAAGGAGCATTCGCGTGCATGAAGAGTTCCCCACTCCTGATATCTGGATGCCACACCGCGTTTCCTATGGTGAAACGGACACAATGGGCGTTCTTTATTATGCTGAATATCTGCACCTTTTCGAGCGCGCCCGCAGCGAATACATCCGCCGCTGCGGTATGAGCTACGCCGAGGTGGAGAAAAAAGGCATCATCCTGCCGGTTCGCGAGGCCCAATGCCGTTACCGCTCATCCGCCCGCTACGACGACCTCGTGCTGGTGCGCGCGGGCATCAGCGAATGGGGGCGAGCCTCAATGCGCTTTGTATATGAGATATGGAGCGAGGACAAGAAGCGCCTTCTGGCTACCGGCATGACCCAGCACGCTCTGGTTAACGAGCAGGGCCGCCCTGTGCCTGTGCCTGACTGGTTTCGCAGACTCACGTTTGATGCCGCATAAAAACCTTCGGCCGCAGATTCTTCATGGCGCACACAGCGCCCGGTGCAGCCCCGTAGGCCCGCACAAGTGCCCGCTTCACGGCCCGTTTTGGCCCCGCATGATCCGCGTTGCGCCCCTTGTGCCCGCCTGAGGCAGCATCTGGCTGTGGCAACGGAACAAAAGGCAAAAAGCGCGACCGGCTGCCCGGTGCAGCGCCTGCCACGCTTTCTGCGACGCCACATATCCGCATGCGCCTCGGGCCTTTTCACTCAGGGCAGGCGCAATGCATTGAAAGGCCCCGGAGTTTTCCGGGGCCTTTACTGTCCCGCTGTCTTGCGCCGCACGGCGGCGCAGACACGGGCGGAGGGGGCGTTGTTTGGCAAGGCTCTACCACTTTTGCCGAAGGAAAGAGTTCGGCAGCAGTGGTCTCCGGCCAGAGCAGCACAACGTGCAAACGTTGAAATGCTCCACTGGATGCCGGGCTGAACGGCCAGCCGCGCTCGGCGGACTGGCAGGGCAAGCACCAGACGGTACATGCGAAGATTCTGCAATCAGGGATATTTCAGGAGCTACTGGCGATCTTCGGGCTTATGCCCTGCATCAATGCGTGCAGACTCCAGCCGCTGCGCTTCAACACTTTCCGGGCTTTTGCCTGAACAGCAGCAAGACATTTCCTTCGGACGGCCAGCGCTGCCGCAACCACTGTCGCAACCGCAACCGCACTGCCCCTTGCGCATGGCGCGCACCATACGCCTGATGACGAAAAAAGCCGCAGCCGCAATACAAAGCGCCACGATAATCAGTTGTATGTCCATTTCAAATCACCTCACGCTTGCATAGTGCTTTAATCGAAAATGAAAGTCAAGTTCGTAAAATTCTTTTTCATTGCCTGACGGATCAGCGTCACTGCGCGACAACAGCTAGGCGACCAGAAACCCTCGGGATGCTCATAAAAATCTGAATGATGCTGAGAAATCAGAAAAAGTGAGGTCAGGCCAGCGCACGCCGGGCGTGCAGCAGGCGCGCTACAGGCAAGTCTGAGGACCCGGCAAAACAGGCTCATAAGGGGGAGGCGCTTTCCTGCCCATGCCAGCGCCACGGGCAAGACAAGGCTATCAAGCATGGCGAGGCTATCAGGCATGGCGGGGCCAGAACATCGCCGCAAGGCTATGGCCGGTCGGGACAATCTGTCAGCCGGTCACCGCCCCCGCGTTCGTTGGCAGGCACTCACAGGCCACGCATTGGTCAGCAGGCATCCATTGGGCAGGCAAGGTCGACAAGGTACATTACGGCAGAAAGGCAGACTGCAAGGCAAAAGCATGACTCGCCGCCCGCCCCCGCATCCCTGAAGCGGGCTGCCCGTGAAAGCATGCACGCAAAACACGCGCCCGCGGCACAGGGCCTGTGCAGGCGCTGCTCACGCCTGCACGGCGCAACAGCCTTGCAGCCGCCAGAACACGTTCAGGGCGAAAAGCTCTATCTGTCTTCTTCGGCAGCCTGAGTGCGGCACATTTCGCACAGGCCGTACAGATTGTGCACATGGCCCCGCAGTCTGAAACCGTATTTTTCGGCCATTTCACGCTGCAGCGTCTCAATGCGCGGATCGCATATCTCGACAATCTTGCCGCACTGAAGGCAGACCAGATGGTCATGATGACTGTCGGGTCTGGCGACTTCATAGCGGGTGATGCCGTCGCTAAAGTGGATTTCCATAGCCATACCGGCATCACAAAGCAGCTTGAGGGTACGGTATACCGTAGTTTGCCCGATGCCCGGATCACGCTGCAGGATATGCTGATAGAACTCTTCAAGAGAGTGGTGGCCCGGCAGCTCAAAAAAGGCTTCGGCGATGATGCGCCGTTGCGACGTGGTGTTCAGGCCCTTGCGGTTCATGAACTCCAAAAAGTCCGCCAGGCAGGCGTTACGCTGTGTTGCTGTCATAATTGCCTACCCCCGGGTGCAGTGTAAATTATTTTTCACATTCATGCCAAGAAAAACAAAGCACGAGGTTTTTGAGCGCGTTATGCTGAAGTATCCAGATAACGCATCCTTACTTGTGACGCACTTTCAAACAAAAAGCAATGAATTACAAGAACCTGCCAAGGGCAGAAATCACGTTATCCCCGGCAGCGTGAAGGTCTTGTCCCTTTGCCTGCCGCTCTATAGCCTGTATATAAGGGATAAAATCAAAAAGTGCGGCAACCGTGTTTTCAACGTACCGCATGGCTGACAGCCCTCTTGACAATTTTATCAGGATTGAATACTGTTTTCAAACACGAAGATTCTCAACCTTTTCCGGAGCCGCCCACGTGTTCCGCCTGCAAGGAAAATAATATGGCAAATCTGATCAATTCCAAGGTTGAACCCTTCAATGTACAGGCATTTCATCAGGGTGAGCTGAAAAGTGTCTGCGATACAGACCTGCTGGGCCACTGGTCCATTTTCTTTTTCTATCCTGCCGACTTTACCTTTGTGTGCCCCACCGAGCTTGAAGACCTGTCTGAAACCTATGAAGAATTCAAAAAGCTCAACTGCGAAATCTACTCTGTTTCCACAGACAGCGCCTATGTACATAAAGCCTGGGCAGACGCCTCCCCAAGCATAGCCAAAATCAAGTATCCCATGCTGTCTGACAGCGCCGGAACCCTTTCACGCGCTTTTCATGTGCTCATTGAAGAAGCCGGTCAGGCCCTGCGCGGCAGCTTTATTGTCAATCCCGAAGGCATCATCAAGGCTTACGAAGTGCATGACCTTGGCATCGGCCGCAATGCCGAGGAACTGCTGCGCAAGCTTGAAGCCGCCCAGTTTGTGGCCCAGCACGGCGATCAGGTCTGCCCGGCCCGCTGGAAGCCCGGCAAGTCCACCCTCAAGCCCGGCCTTGATCTGGTGGGCAAGCTGTAGACACCGCATTTTTCGATCCCATCGCCTGACCCTCCTCAGACACTGTCCCCGAATGGCAACCACCCGCGCAAGCGGGTGGTTGTTCTGTATCTGGACATCGGAACAGATTTCCTGCCTGTGCTTGCGGCAGAGCCAAGAAAAAAGGCCTTCATGCAAAAGCGGCGTGCCTGCGCGGCACACAGCTGACGCAAAAAGCCTTTTCTCCTGAGCTGTTGAGAACCAGACAGCCCGTTCAACAGTTCCTGAAGCTGAACCGCATCCTGCCCGCAGGGCGCGTGCACTGCCGATGCAGCGCGCGGCCCCCAGTCGCAGGTTTCCGGCCTGACGGCACGGCAAGCCGTGCGCTCAGTCCTTGCGGCGCTTTATCCTGTCCAGCCGCTCCTGCATGAGAAAGCGCCCGGTGACGGATTGAGGGTCAGCCACAATGGCCTCGGGCGTGCCCGCGGAAACAATCTGCCCGCCGTTTTCACCACCGCCCGGCCCCATGTCAAGAACATGGTCAGAGGCCAGAATCATGTCCGTATTGTGCTCAATGACCACCACGCTGGCTCCCTTGTCCACCAGAGCGTGCAGAACCTTGATGAGCTTGCCCACCTCGTGCATGTGCAGGCCCGTGGTCGGTTCGTCCAGAATGTACATGGTTCCCGGCAGAGAACGCTTGCCCAGCTCGCGCGAAATCTTGATGCGCTGAGCCTCTCCGCCGGAAAGGGTGGTGGCGGGCTGCCCGAGCCGCAGATATTCCAGACCCACTTCTTCCAGCACTGCCAGACGGCGCTCCAGCGTGGGATAGTTTTCAAACAGCTCTCTGGCCTGACGCACCGTCAGGTTGAGCACCTCGGCGATGTTCAGCCCCTTGTAGCGCACCTCAAGGGTTTCGTGATTATAGCGCTTGCCCTTGCACACGTCGCATGTGACGTAAACATCGGGCAAAAAATGCATTTCCACCCGGATCTGCCCGTCGCCGCCGCACGCCTCGCACCGGCCGCCCCGCACGTTGAAACTGAAACGCCCGGGCTTGTAGCCCCGCTTGCGGGCGTCCTGAGTCATGGCAAAAATATTGCGAATCTCGTCAAATATCTTTGTGTAGGTGGCCGGGTTCGAACGCGGAGTACGTCCGATGGGCGTCTGGTCGATAGCCACGATGCGCTCTACGGGGGCGGCCCCGCCCTCATATTCCAGCCCGCCGATGGTGCCGGGCTGATCCACACGCAGGCCGAGGTTCAGGGCCAGATGCTTGTAAAGCGTATCCACCACCAGCGAGCTTTTGCCCGACCCGGAAACCCCGGTCACGCAGGTCAGCACGCCGAGGGGAATACGGCACTCCACATTGCGCAGATTGTTGGTAGTCACATTGTGCAGCACCAGTTCACCCTGCGGCTCACGCCGGGCATCGGGCAGGGCTATGGTGTCGTCGCCACGCAGATAGCGGGCCGTCAGCGTATCCGCCTGCGAAAGCAGGTCGTCCACTGAACCCTGAAACATGATATCCCCGCCGTGCGCGCCGGAACCGGGGCCAAGCTCGATAACCGTGTCTGCCTCGCAGATGGTGGCTTCGTCGTGTTCCACCACCAGCACCGTGTTGCCACGGGCCTGCAGCGAACGCAGCGTGCCCAGCAGCCGTTCGTTATCGCGCGGGTGCAGGCCGATGGACGGCTCGTCGAGCACGTAGGTTACCCCTACAAGGCCGGAGCCGAGCTGGCTTGCCAGCCGGATGCGCTGCGCCTCGCCACCGGAAAGGGTGGACATGGAGCGCCCCAGAGAAAGATATTCCAAACCCACACTGCGCATGAAGGACAGGCGGTGGGTCAGCTCCTTCATGAGCGGCTCGGCAATGACCACATGGCGCCCCGTGAATGTGCGTTTTTCCAGCCATTCCAGAGCGCGCTCCACTGAAAGGTTGCAAAAATCCGCGATATTCAGATCATCCACACGCACGGAAAGCGCGTTGACGTTGAGCCGCGCCCCCTTGCAATCCGGACAGTCCATCGTCTGGCGATAGCGTGAGAGCGCCTCGCGCCAGGCATCGCCGTACTGCATGCCGCTTTCCAGCAGGGGAATCACGCCGGGCCAGCGCTTTTCGCTTACGCTAACGTCCCCGGAGCCTCGGGCCTCGGCAAAGTGCTCGCTCTGGTAATCGCCGCCTGCTCCCAAAGCCACGTTGCCGCCCATCCAGTTACGGCGCAGCCCCTGCGATGCGCGGGCCGGCCTGCCCTGTTCATCTTCACCATAAAAAAGCGCTGCCAGAGCGTCTTCGGAAAATTCTTCCAGCGGTGTGGACAGGCTGAACCTGAAGCGCTTGCCCAGCGCCTTGAGCGCATCTTCATAGCGGCTGAACAGCTTGCCGGTAGCCCAGGGCAAAAGCACGCCCGTATTCAGCGAAAGCCCCATATTGGGCGCAACAAGACGCGGCTCGAAATAGTCCACGCCGCCAAGGCCCACGCAGCGCGGGCACGCCCCCTGCGGGCCGTTGAAGGAAAAAAGCTGCGGGCTGGGCGCGGGCAAAGAAATGCGGCAGTGCGTACACACCGATGAGGTGGAGTGCACGGTATCAGCCTCTTCGCCCGCCGCGGCACTGTCGGGCAGATGAATCACCAGCCGTCCCTCGCCGTAGCGCAGGGCCAGCTCAACCGAGTCGGCCAGACGGCCGCGCAGGCCCTCCTTGTTGACGAGCCGGTCAACCACAAGGTCAATGCTGTGCTTTTTGTTTTTATCCAGAGCAGGCACATCATCAAGGGTATAGAAGGCCCCGTTGACGCGCACACGGGCAAAACCCTCGGCCTTGAGTTTTTTAAACTTGTCCTGATGCGTCCCCTTTTGCAGTTCCACAAGAGGGGCCAGCACCATAAACTTTGTGCCCTGCGGCAGGGCAAGAATATCAGCAATGATTTCATCAGCGGCGCGGGCCTCGATGGGGCGGCCGCACTGGGGGCAGTACATGCGCCCCAAACGGGCGAAAAATACGCGCAAAAAGTCGTAAATCTCCGTCACCGTTCCCACAGTTGAACGCGGATTGCGCGAAACGCTCTGCTGCTCAAGAGAAATGGCAGGCGAAAGCCCTTCTATCTTTTCCACATCGGGCTTGTCCATCTGGGGCAGAAACTGCCGCGCGTAGGCCGAAAGGGATTCCACATAGCGGCGCTGCCCCTCGGCATACACGATGTCAAAGGCCAGGGTGGACTTTCCGGAGCCAGAAGGCCCGCAAATAACCACCAGTTCATCCCGGGGGATGTCCAGGCTGATGTCTTTAAGGTTGTGTTGCCGGGCCTTTTCAATATGTATGCAGGGCTTGTTGGTGCTGGTATTCATGCTGGCATAAGTAAGCGCGGCAGGGCCGCTTGGCAAGATGGCTATGCTGCGCAGGATGCGCGACTAGGGCAGATTAACTTTGAAAATGTACATTCTCAAAGTTTAAAACACGCTCGCTTCGGCGTTTAACCGCGCAAATAAATTGCGCTTACGCCTTCGCGGCGGGCGTCTGCTCGCGCAGCCGCCAGAGCAATTTCAAAGTGAAATTGCTCTAAAAGGAATAATTGCAAATAATAGGCATTTTCTATTACTAAATCAATATGAAACAACATGGTTGCGCCTGCGTGGACAAACACTGTCAAACGCGGTATAAAAATTTTTACGAACCGCAAGTTCATCAAACTGCCTTGCGGAGGGAGTATACCATGTTTCTTCAGCGCTCACGCACTGCTTTTCTTGTTCTGGCCCTCGCCCTGACAACCGTGCTTGCATTTCACCGCGCCCCGGCTGCCGCAGGGCATGAGCACAGCGCCAGAGAAGTTTTCGCGGCACTGCCCGAAAGCATTTTTGAAAACACCCCCGAAGGTCTGGGGCCTGCTGAAAAACAGAAACTGCTTGCCAACGGGCAGGCCGATTTCTGGGAAGTGGCCGGGGAGACAGAAGACGTCATGGTTTTCGCCACCCTGCCCTTTCACGATGTGGCCGTAGCCCTGCGCCTTTTCCGGCATAGCGACAACGGAACCGTCGATGCGGCCGTTGGCACGCTTGGCGGCCCTGTCTGCACGGTGGAACTGTGGCGCATGGACGCCTCCGGCCGTCTTGTTCCTGTGGATACGCCGCCCGAGCCGCCTGTGGAAGAATTTCTGGGCAAAGACCAGAAGCTGCCGCCGGACGTAAAGGCCACGGTCATGATCTGCCTCGGCCTTGGCGGCCTGCGGGCGCAGCCCCTGTTCTGGACGAGCACCGGCATGGCCCATGTGCCGGTAGCCAATGACATTGGCTACCAGTGGAACGGCAAGAACTTTGAAAAGCATGTGCAGCCGCACAGCGAAATGCAGCAATAAGCCGACTGCTCAGCACATTTGCGCATTGAAAACAGCCATTCTCAATGCTTTCAGAACGCCCGCTCCGGCTTTTAACCGCGCGGATAAACAGCGCTTGCGCCTCTGGGCGGGGGCTGCGCACGCTGGCCGCTGCGGCAAAGGCACAGGCGCTCTCGTTGCATCCCCCGTTCTTTTCCTGCACCGCAGGAGAAGCGGTGTACGGCAAAAAACGCGGCTGTTTCCAGCTATTTTTCCAGCCATTCCTGCAGTTTTTCTTCCAGTGCCGCCGCAGTCATGCGCGGTTCGGCATATATGCCTGCAGCCTCACGCTGGCGCGCGGCCTCGGACAAAATGATGGCCGCCGCCACAGAAACGTTAAAGCTCTGGATCATCCCGTACATGGGGATATAAAGCTCCCCGTCAGCCATCTGCAGCAGTTCCTGCTCCACACCGCTGTGCTCGTTGCCCATAATGACGGCTGTGGGCCGGGTAAAGTCCCAGTCGCGCAGGGGCCGCGCCGTGGGTGAACAGGATGTGGCCAGCACCTGCATGTTTTGCCCGCGCAGGCTTTCCATAAGCGAAGCGCTGTCCTTGTGGCGCACGCTCTCCACCCATTTTCTGGCTGAAGCCGATGTCTTGCGCCCCAGCGCGGGAAAAGGCGTGTTGGTATAGTACAGGTTGACGCGGCTGACGCCAAAGGCATCGCACGAGCGATAAATGGCTGAAACATTATGCGGATCGTGGATATTTGCCAGCACCAGGGTGAGATCGGGCTGACGGTGTGCCAGCACTTCAAGCAGGCGGGCCTTGCGCCGTTCCGTGGGTTCCTTGGTCATGAGAGTTTCCTTTGCTGTTCGTTCAGGCCCTGATACTTCTCAAAAAAAGCCCGCTCAGGCAAGCCGCATCATTCCGCCTGCGGCCATTCAGGCCATAAAAAAGCCCCCGAAGGGGCTTTTGATCTGCCTGACCGGGCCTGTACGCACGAATGGCGATAACCGTGTGGACACTGCCGATCATTACACATGCAGCCTGCAGGCGCAGTTTCCTGTGTTACAGGGCCTGAAGCATCCGTAAGCCCCCGGGCGGCTGAAGCGGCGCTTGCCCTGTTGCGGCGGGGCACTGCTCCCGCAGCCGCCAGAACAGTTTGAACGTCAGGAGGCCCCGGTCTTGTGCGGCTCAGGCGCGGATGCGTGGCCTCAGAACGCCTTGGACTTGAGCATGTCCGACCACGAGGATTCCTTGGGCGCGGGGCGGCTCGGGTCCACCCAGCCCAGCACCTGACGGCCCATGTCCCAGGCAAGGGCACGGGCGATGAGGCCCGCCGGGTCTTCGGGATTGACCTCCGTAATGGAGAACAGATAAAAATCGTGTACCTGCCGGGCGTCCATAAGCCCGCCCTGAGCCATTGACCACAGCAGCGTACCGCTTTTGGCGTCGTACACCTCAATGGCCAGCGAAAGCGTACTGGTTCCGCCTGAGCCGCCGTCCATATAATGGTTGATATAGCCGCCCACCAGCATGTCGGCCCCCCGTGCCCGCGCGAGAGCAAGGGCGCGCTGCGGCTCGAAAGGCCCGGCCTTGGCATCATACTCAAGGGCCGAAAAGGCATTGAGCGACAGCCAAACCTGCCATATCTGGCGCGAAAACATGGTGCTGAAGGTTACGGGGTCCTTTATCTGCTGCACAGCCCGCAACGGCACAAAAAGGGCCGTCGGACGGTAGCCCAGAGGTTGTGTGGGCCGCACGTAAATGGCCGGGGGCTGCCGCCGCACAAAATTGTTGACCCGCACCTGTATGGGCATGCTCAGGTCACCGGCAAAATCATAGGTTCGGCGACTGTCGTCAGGAGCGCGCGAGCAGCCCCAAAGCAAAAAAAGCAGCAGGCCCAGCGCCACGGTCATGACCATGCGTGCCAGCGGCCATGCGCTCTCAGCAAGGCTCTGCCCTTGCCACGTTCCGGAAATTTTCTGGCAGGTATGCATATTTTCTCCTGGCCGGGGCCTGCCGCACACTGCGGCTGCTCTTGCCCGGCGGATACTGTATCCGGCAAAATGCCACGCCCGGTAAACAGCCCCCGCATGCGTCTGCATCCGGGGCGGCACTTGGGTGCCATTTTTCTGTCAGTTGCCAGAACCGTGCCAAAGGGGCGTTTTCGACCTTGCCGAAAAGTGCGGAGCCTCCACACATGCCGCACACCGTGAACACCGCCATGCCAGAGCTATTTGCCTGCGCGGTCAAGCATCGAAGCGAGCGTGCCGTAAACGTTGAGAATATACATTCTCAAAGGCAATCTGATCCGGCAGTTCCAGCATATGCAGGGGCCGCAAAGGGCGGTCCCGCGTAAAAGTATCGCCGCCCGGCCGTCCACAAAGAAACGGCCGGGCGGCGATGCCTATTGGGGGCGAACGTCGCAAGTCAGGCTTACATCCGCGCTGCCTGAAAAATCTGCAGGATCAGCGGAGCCAGCAGCAGCACCACAGGCGCAAGCCCCATGAGGGTTTGCGGCCAGGTAAGCTTGAGGGCTGCGCGGCAGCCTATGAGCACGCAGGCGAACATCCAGACAAAACCCACAAGAGAACCAAGCAGAGGAACCACGCACAGCAGGGTGGGCGCTGCGGAATAGGCCAGCACCTGAAAAACCTGACTGAAGTCCGTGCGACTGCCGCGTACAAAGCCGTAGGTAAAATTGATGAGCGCACTGAGCACATACAGCTGGATGACGGACATGCCTGTTTTTATCAGCACGACCATCGGCAGGCTCATCTGCGGCGAGAGCATGAGCAGCATCTTTTCAAGCTGCGGATCCGAAGCGGCGCTGGGGGCCATGAGCGACATGAACACCCCGGACCACACACGCTCCACAATAACCTGTACCACACTTACCAGAAGATAGAAAATCAGGGCGCGCATCTGCGGCGAGCCGGGCTGCACCTGACTGAAAAAACGCTGTGCCCCAAACATGACCCGCATGCAGGTCTGGTAAAATGCCGCTATCCACCCGTCCGGTTCAGGGGCAGTCTCCCAGGGGATGCCGCCTTCCGCGTGATCATACTCGTCATCATAGCCGTGGTCGTCATGCGGGCCGTGGTCGTCATGCGGGCCGTGGTCGTCATCGCCGTGGCGTCCGAAAGCTTCACGCCTGTCATGCTCATCGCGCCTGTCGTGGCTGCGGCCGTTCTTTCCTTCCGCGTGGTCCACTGGCGCGAAGCGCCCGTGTTCGCGCTCATAGGCACGACGGGCCGCTGCGCGGGGGTCTTCCTCCGAACGCCCGTCCTCTCCGGAGCCGCGCGGCTCAAAGGGACGCGCCCGATCTGCGGGATATTCTTCCCTGCCATCGGTAGCGTCATGACCTTCCCGTCCTGACTGGCCCGACTGGCCCGGCTGGCCCACACGCTCCGGGCGCTCAGGCTGCCCGGAAGCCCCGCGGGACGTGCCGGGCACAATGGCTCCAGGGGGCAGCGGATCGTCCTCTTCAGGCCCACGCACCGGAGAGGTTTCGTCCACGTCCGGCGCCGCATCCTGCCCAGAAGCAGAAGGCGCATCGGCATGCGGCCCACGCGCGGTTTTCTGCGGTTCCGTCAGTGGCGCGTCCGGCAGCACTTCGTGCTCCCCCGTGGAAGGCCCGAAACGAAAACGGCAGGCGCAATGGGGGCAGGTGGCGATGACCGCGCGCGCCGGCAGACGGTCGGCGGGCACTTGGCGGCTGAAGCCGCAACGCGGGCAGGTAATATTCACTGGACTCTCCTCAATAAACGCAAAAGATGGCACGGATCCTTTTTATACTATCCGCAGGCCCCGGTGCTGGCAAGGGGCCGCCGCGGGCCATGCGCGCAGACGAAAACATATGCCTGCCGTGACGCTTGCTGTTGACAGCCTGAGAGAGTGGCTATACCCTGTTTTTGACAAGGGGAGTAACTGGGCTCTTGAAGCCCGGGCGGTATCAACAGCATGGCCTTCGGGCCTGGTGCCGCCGTCGGTAAGCCGATTAGTGAGACCTTGGCGCAAGCGCCAAGGTCTTTTTTTATTTTTAAGGAGACATCATGAACATACGTGCCCTGCGGCCCTACATCCTTGCAGTGCTCATGACCATTCCCGGTCTTGCCCTGCATCTGGCTCCGCCGGATATTTCTCCGTTTATCGTAACCCTGCTTTCAGGCATGGCAATTCTTGGCGCATCCTTTCTGCTCACCTGGGCCTGTGAAGTGGCGCAGATGGACATGCCGCAGGCCGTGGCCGTGGCTGTGGTGGCCTTTATTGCCGTGCTGCCCGAATATGCGGTGGACATGTACTTTACCTGGATGGCCGGCCAGCACCCCGAAAGCCCCTATTCGCACTATGCCATCGCCAACATGACCGGCGCCAACAGGCTGCTTATCGGCGTGGGCTGGTCGGCCATCGTACTTATCTTTGCCGGGCGTTTTCATTCGGCGGTGGCCCTGAGCGACGACAAGCGCACAGACGTGCTTTTTCTCGCAATGGCAACGCTTTATGCCCTGTTCATCCCCATCAAGGGTTCCCTGACATGGGTGGACGGTCTGGTGCTTCTGGGCATCTACGTGTGGTACATACTTATCATCATGCGCCGCCCCGTGGAGGAGGAGGAACTGGAAGGCCCGGCAGCCCTGCTTGCCAAATTGGCAAAAAAAGTGCGCATGCGCACTGTGGGGGGCATTTTTGTATTTTCGGCTCTGGTGATTCTGGGCAACGCCGAATCTTTCAGCGAAGGACTTGTTGCCAGCGGCAAGCAGCTTGATATCAACGAATTTCTTCTGGTGCAGTGGATTGCCCCCCTGGCTTCAGAAGCGCCGGAATTTATCGTGGCCGTCATGTTTGCCTCGCGCGGCAACGCCGGTCTGGCTCTGGGCTGCCTGCTTTCGTCCAAGCTCAACCAGTGGACACTGCTTGTGGGCATGATACCCGGAGTGTATGCGGTTTCTTCCGGCAGCCTCAGTCCTGCCATAAATCTTGACACACACCAGTTTCAGGAAATATTACTCACAGCCGGGCAGTCACTCTTTGCCGTAGCCCTGCTGCTGGACCTGCGCCTGCATGTGCGCGAGGCGGTGTGGCTGCTGCTGCTCTTCAGCCTTCAGCTGCTTTCGCCGCTGTATGAATTGCAGCTGGAAAATATCCTTGGCCTGCCCCACGACCCGTTGCGTCTGCATCTGTTTTACGCCAAGGTGTACCTTGTTCTTGCCGTGATTCTGCTCATCAAGAACTGGCGGCAGACCTGGGAGCTTCGCAAGGGCTTCAAAGTTTAACCAAAGCATGTATACTGTTGCGGGCGGGGCAAAATCGCCGCCCGCACTTTTGAACCGACGGCCCGCATGGCCGGAGCACGTATGGAACAGTACCTCGGGCAAGCAGTTTCGCCTTCACATTTTACTGGTTATCAAGGTATTATATCCATGCCGCGCCTTTTGTCTCTTCTGCTCTTGGTGTTGCTGCTTGGAGAAAGAGCGGCCGAAGCGGCCCGCATGCCGGACCAGCAGGCGTCATCCCCCGCCCTTTCACAAGAATTTACAGCCCTTGCCGATGTGTCGGAACTCGCCTCCGAAAGCGAAACTGCACACCCCGCCGGGCATGCCGCACCTGAAAACGGCGCGCAGGCCCACGCCGCCGATGCGGAAACCGCCGGGCACGATGGAGTGAACGCCGCGGAGCAGTCCGCCCGCGACAGCGCCGCCGCCATCATTTCCGGCGCGCGCAGGCCCGGCATCATCGAACACCAGCTTGTTCGTAACGAGCCGGGCAGCCCTGCAATCAACATCAGCTATCCCTCGGTGGGCAGCAAGCAGATTGACGGCGACATCCGCCAGTGGGTCACAGGCATTGCCTCCGCCTTTGAGCAGAGCTGTAGCGGAGCGGGTCTTTCCGCAGGCTCCAGCCTTGACGGCGAACGCCCGCCTTATGAACTGTGGGCCTCCTACAGCGTTACCGCCCCCTCCCCCGCCGGACTGAGCATTACCTTTGAAGTCTGGACATACACCGGCGGCGCGCACGGCAACCTTGATGTCATGACCCTCAACTACAGCCTGCTCACCGGGCAGCGCCTTGGTCTTGTTGACCTTTTTGAAGATCCGGATCTGGCCCTGAACCTCATGTCCGAATGGTCTTACAACGAGCTTTCGCGACGTCTGGGCGGCATGCGGCAAGAGCAGATGCTGCGCACGGGGCTGAACCCCGTACCGGAAAACTTCGCCAGCCTCACCCTTACTCCACAGGGCGTGCGCATCAATTTTCAGCCATATCAGGTAGCTCCCTGGGCGGCCGGGGCGCAAAAAGTGAATATGCCTCTGGATCAGCTGCTGGCTGCCAGACCGCTGCTGAGCATCTGGGGGCGTCAGGCGCATTAGGCAATTTCTTTTTGAAATTGCTCTGGCGGATGCGTGAGCAGACGCCCGCCGAGGAGGCGTCAGCGCAGTTTACCTGCGCGGTTAAACACCGGAACGGGCGTCTTGGAAGCATTAAGAATGGATATTCGCAATACGAAAATGCTCCGGGACAATTTCTTTTTGAAATTATTCTGGCAGATGCATGAGCAGAAGCCCCGACAGGCATGACCAGTCGGGGCTTCTGCTGTTTGCACAGGGCCTGCGTCTCTGCATCAAGCCCGCAATCTACGTCATAATCTCAACAATACCTGCCGCGAGCACGTACCCTCGCCCGTCATACACGGCCGCCACCTGACCGGGCGCCGAAGGAAACTGCGGCTCCGCAAAATGGATGTCCAGACAGCCGGCAGCGTCCAGTGTTACCACGGCGGGCGAAGGCCTTTGCCTGTGGCGCAGGCGCACCAGCAACCGGCCGGGCCAGTAGCGTTGCGGCAAAAGCACGTTGGCCAGCCCCGTGCGGCAGCGTGTGACGCCCAGCAGAGCACGCGGACCGACCACAAGGGCATTGGTTTCGCCATCCTTGGCAAGCACATACAGGGGTTCGCTGTGAGCGATGCCAAGCCCCTTGCGCTGCCCTTCAGTGTAGCGCCAAAGCCCTTTGTGGCGGGCAATCTCCCGCTGTTCGCCCGTTGCCTCGCGCAAAAAGACAGGGCCGGAGCCGGGAGGCACGGTGGCAGCCTGCTGCCAGCGACGCTCAAGAAAAGGCCGGTAGGCTTCGGCTGCGGACAGACCCGCCGAGGCAGCGCCGCCCACAGGCGGGGCAAAGCATATATCCTGACTTTCATTGGGAACCGGCACGGACAGCCCGGCCCGGGCCACAATTTCACGGCTCCGGGCCTTGTCCTGCCCGGCCAGCGGAAAGCAGGCGCGCGCCAGACGTTCGCGCGGCACAAGGCTTAAAAAATAGCTCTGATCCTTGGCCGCATCATGCGCCGCAGCCAGCAGGGGCAGATGCGCCTTGCGCCCCTCATGCCCCCCTGCCGCACAGGGGCAAGGAGCACCAGCATGGGCGTGGGCGCTCTCAACGGCAGTGCCGTGTGCGGAGCCCGAAGCCACGGATTCCGGAACATGCGGCTGCATGGCCGAAACCTTGCCGTTGTCCATGCCCGCAAGCCCGACGACAGCTTCGTCGGCAAGCCCACCAACAGCCGCACAGGCCAGGTCATCTTCCGGGGCAGGCGCCAGCCGCGCGTAGTGCCCGGTAGCCAGTGCCTGCGCACCCAGGTCCACGGCAGCATCAAACAACGCACCGAATTTTACGGCTCGATTGCAGAGGGCACAGGGATTGGGCGTGCGCCCCGCCGCATACGCTGCGGCAAAGGGAACCAGAACCTCACGTTCGAAAACTGGCCTGAGATCAGCCACATGCAGGGGCACGCCAAGGGTCGCGCAGGCCGCTGCAAGGCCGGGCGGTGGCTCCGGGGTGACATCGGGTAAAAAAAGACCGTGCAGCGCCAGCACCCTGTGCCCTGCCTGCCGCAGCATGACAAGAGCACAAAGACTGTCCACGCCGCCGCTCACGGCCACGGCCACGGTGCTGGGGGAAATGCTGTTACCGGCAGGCATACCACGGTCTCTGCCGCCGCAGTCCACGAGGATTCAACAGTGCTGAAGGACAGGGCGGGCTTTTTATGCGTTTAGAGCAGTTTCACCTTGAAATTGCTCTGGCGGCTGCGTGAGCAGTCGCCAGCCGCAAAGATGCAAGCGCATACCCGCGCGGGCATGGCGGAACCTGGGCAGACGAAACACGGCATGACGGCTGCAAGTGCGTGCCCGCGCGGGCATGGCACATGTGCTCACACAGCCGTCAGCGCACGTGCAGCGCAAACCTGTTAAAGAATCTGGTTCAGGAACTGGCGCAGGCGGGGATGGCGCGGCGTGGTAAACAGGGTTTCCGGCCTGCCCTGCTCGACGATCTGCCCCTGATCCATAAAGATAAGACGGTCGGCCACGGTACGGGCAAAGCCCATTTCGTGGGTAACACAGACCATCGTCATGCCTTCCTCAGCCAGCTTGACCATAACGTCCAGCACTTCGCCCACCATTTCAGGGTCAAGGGCGGAAGTCGGTTCGTCAAAAAGCATGATGTCGGGCTGCATCGCCAGCGCGCGGGCAATAGCCACGCGCTGCTGCTGACCACCGGAAAGCATGGCCGGATAGACATTGGCCTTGTCACTGATGCCCACTTTTTTCAGCAAGCCCAGTGCGCGGGATTCAGCCTCTTCACGCGAGAGCTTGCGCAGCTTGATGGGCGCAAGGGTCAGATTTTCCAGCACCGTCTTGTGCGGAAAAAGATTGAACTGCTGAAAAACCATGCCCAGATTCTGGCGCACCAGGTTGATATCGTTGTCCGGGCTCATGATATTCTGCCCTTTGACCACAATACTGCCCTGATCGATTTCTTCCAGACGGTTTATGGAACGCAGCAGGGTTGATTTACCCGAACCGGAGGGACCGATAATGACCACCCGTTCGCCGGTGGCCACATCCAGGCTCACGTCCTGCAAGGCGGGCAAAGAACCAAAATATTTCCACACATTACTGATGGCAATGATGGGCGCAGGCGCGTCCTGCGTGGCGGCGGTGCTACTTTCCGTCATAATAGTTCAGCCTGGCTTCCATGATGCTCACGGTTTTGGAAAGAATAAGAGTGATGACAAGATATATGAGTGCCACCACAGTATACGTCTCAAAATAGAGATAGGTTGTGCCCACAAAGCTTCTGGCGCGCTGCATGATGTCCGGCACAGCCATGATGGATACCAGCGAGGTATCTTTGAGCATGGCGATGCATTCATTGCCCACGGGCGGCAGAATGGTGCGCATGGCCTGCGGCAAAACCACATAGCGCATGGTCTGAAAGCCGTTGAAGCCCAGTGAACGCGCAGCCTCGCTCTGCCCCTTGTTGATGGCGGTGATGCCAGCGCGGAATACCTCGCCCATGTAGGCGCCATAGCAAAAACTGATAGCCACCACGGCGGACGTAACACCGCTGACCTGCACAAAACGTGAAAGCGCGTAGTAGATGTAAAAAATCTGCACCAGCAAGGGAATGCCGCGAATCACTTCCACATACGTGGAAGCAACGAGATTGATCAGGCGATTATTTGAAATACGCCCGAGGCCGGTGAGCAGGCCAAGAGGAACGGCACAGCAGATGGAAAGAACGGTGATCTTGAAGGTGATAAGAACGCCGTCCGGCAGATAGAGCAAAATGCGCAAATAGGGTTCAGGCCAGAGCAGGCACAGGGCGAACAAGGTGGAAACGGCCCCGACAAGGGCGATGGACCAGGCATTGATAAGCCGCCATTCGCGCGGGTCAGGGATGGAGGCCCCCTCCGTGACCATAATGATGTTGCCCTTGCTTCCGTCTTTTTTATCGTGCATCACAATCCTTCAGATCAATACGGCTGCGGAGTCCGGGCCACGCGGCCCGGACTCCCATGAAACCATAATGGCTGGTCCGGTCTAGAGCTTTTTCCCTTGACGACATGCAGCCTCAAGGTATCTGACGCTCACGAAGGCGCTGAACGGCGCAGCTTTTGCGCGCCCTGTCCATCGTGGCGGGCGTCTGCTCGCGCAGTCGCCAGACAATTCCAGGTGAAATTGCTCTACTCGGCCTTGCCCATCCACTTTTCAAGCAGCTGGGCCTCAACGCCCGACGCCTTGACTGCCTTGATACCCTTGTTGAGCTTTTCCACCAGGTCCTTGCGGCCCTTGCGAACGGTAAAGCCGTAGTATTCCTTTTCGGCGGTCTTGAACGAAAGATTCAGCTTGCCGGCGGTATCGGACTTCTTGTTGGCATAGTACATGGCAACGGGCTCGTCGCAGATCACGGCGTCAATGCGGCCGCCGAGCATGTCCTGAATTGCCAGACCCACGTCGTCATATTCCTTGAGATCCACAGCCACGCCGGACTTGCGGAGCACAAAGACGCCCGTGGTTCCGATCTGGCCGCCCACTTTCTTGCCCTTGAGGTCTTCAAGGCTCTTTATGCTCTGCCCTGCGGGGAGCACCACGGCCTGAGCCACTTCATAATAGGGGTCGGAAAAATCAAACTGCTTCTGGCGCTCGGGCGTGATGGTGGTGGCGGCAGCGACAATATCATACTGGCCGGTGGCTACGCCGCCAAAAATGCCGTCCCACGCGATATTGCGCACGTCCACCTCAAAACCGGCGGCCTTGCCCACTTCAGTGATGAAGTCCACGTCAAAACCCACGGGCTGCTTGTTTTCATCAAGAAGCTCCATCGGCGGCCAGGTGCAGTCGGTAGCCACAACATATTTTTCAGCGGCCAGAGCCTGACCGCAAAACATGGTCAGAACCAGCAGGGCGAAAGCAAAACGACGTATCATGAAACCTCCTTCATGCGACGGACACGGCCGTATACCGGCAGCGTCCCCTGTGGGCTAGTTGGATTTGCCCATCCACTTTTCAATAATTCTGGCTTCCTCACCGGATGCCTTTACTTCCTTGATGCCTTTATTGAGCTTTTCCAAAAGGTCCTTGCGGCCCTTGCGAACGGTAAAGCCGTAGTATTCCTTTTCATCGGTCTTGTACGAAATATTCAGCTTGCCTGCGGTATCGGCCTTTTTGTTGACATAGTACATGGCAACGGGATCGTCGCAGACCACTGCATCAATACGGCCGTTGACCAGGTCCTGAATTGCCAGACCCACATCGTCATATTCTTTGATGTCCGCGCCCACATCGGCCTTGCGGGTTACAAAAATGCCGGTCGTGCCTATCTGCCCGCCAACCTTTTTGCCCTTGAGGTCGGCCAGGCTTCTGATGCTCTGCCCTTCGGGCAGCACCACGGCCTGCACAACTTCATAGTAAGGGTCAGTGAAGTCAAACTGTTTCTGGCGCTCGGGCGTAATGGTGACGGAAGAAGCCACAACATCGTACTGCCCGGTGGCTACGCCGCCGAAAATCCCGTCCCAGGCAACGTTGCGGATGTCCATGTCAAGACCTGCGGCCTTGCCCACAGCACGCAGATAGTCGCTGGAGTAGCCTTCGGGTTTCTTGTTGGCATCGAGCATTTCCATAGGCGGCCAGGTACAGTCGCTGGCAACCACGATTTTTTCAGCGGCCGCAGCAGAGCTGCACATCAGAACAAAACCAATGAAGGCGAATGTCATTCGGCGAAGCATGGGACCTCCTAAAATGGTTTCCGTCAAAGCCCGCCGCCCACAACGCCAGTGGAAAAGCCTGCCCCGCGATCTGTCCCGCGGCGGCAGAGCCACGGCTGAACTTTTCGCCGGAGTGCGCAGTACCCCCGGAACGGGGCGGGAACCAAAAGAAAGCGTGATCATCTTTAGCTTCGGGCGCGCCCCGCGTCAAGCGCCAACGCCGCCGGAAGACACCCTCGGGCGGAACATCCCTTACCAGGCGTTGCCGGGCGTGGATTCATCGCCATCATCAGCATCGTCTACAGACAGGGCATCGCCGCCCCGGCCGTAGCCGCTATCGCTTTCGGGCACACGGCCCGGGGCCTGCACCAGCGTTGCATGGGGGGCCGTTTTGCCCGCAACGTCTCCGGCGTCACCGTCCATGTCATCGCGATCATCACGCAAAGCCTGCTGCAAAAACCAGTCTTCACGAATACGCCATGAAGCCGCCGCCGTATAGGCCGGTGAAGAATAGCCCACAGAAAGCACAAGAGTGCGCCGGGCGTGCTCCTGAAGGCGAATGAGCAGAGGGGTAAAGTCCGCATCTCCCGAAAGAATGATGAACTCGTCAAACTTTGTAGAGTGCGAAAGGTCATCCATGCAGTCCATAACAAGATGGATATCCGTGCTTGTTTTACCGCGGGATGTAAGGGGCGGGCAATCCACAACCTGAAAGGCGCTGCGGATGAATGAGTTGCGAAACTCCTGATAACGCTGCGGATTAAGGTAGCACATGCGTTTCAGAATGCGACGGCGCACGCCTTCGCCGTAAAGGATGCGCAGGGCGTGATTCTCCATCCAGCGTACCCAGCGGTACGGAGCGGCGCCAAAGGCACGGGCCGCTTCAGGGTCAATTTCAAGAAAACGGGTAAAAATATTGTCAAAGTCCACATAAAGAGCGCTGTAAACCTCATCAAATCCTGTAAATCGTGCCATAGTATCCTCATGGTAAGATAACGAACTATCTCAGTATATTTTGCATGCCGACGCATGGCAAGGTTTTTGCCGCACTTGAACAAACAGAAAGCGCGGGATATAAAAGCGTCTTATATCAGGTAAATATTTTTCTGTAACAATGCCCGGGAGGCACAGTGCGAAACCTGCTGGAATATGGCAAAAGCCAGATAAACGCCCTGCATGCCGCCACAGCGGCATTTCGACAGCTGCCGCCCGCCGAACGCTGGTTCTCCTGCCTTTTCTGGTCATTCTGGGCCTCGCTGGTCACGTTTCCTTCGGGCTATGCCGTTCGCGACATCATGCCCGTGGTCTGCCTGATCTTTCTCATCCAGTACTATCGCTGCAACTGGAAAAACAGCGTCTTGCGCAGGCTGGGAACATGGCCGCTTTTTGTCTGCCTCGGGCTTATGGTCATGATCGGCGTGGTTTTTTCGCAAAGCCCCGGATCGTCCCTGCTGCACGCCGGTTCCGCCCTCAACAAGGGCTTTATCCTGCCTTTTATCGCCATGGAGTGCGTCCGTGGCGAAAAAGACCTGCGTCGTCTGGTCTGGGCCAGTGTGCTTGCCGTTTTCTGGCAGGGCCTGGACGGCGTGTGGCAGGCGCAGACCGGCAGGGACTTTCTCATGGGCTACCCGCTCAACAGCGGGCGTCTGACAGGCAGCTTCGACGACTACGAGGTAGGCAACTACATTGCCCTCGCCCTCATACCGGCATTTGGCATCTGGTTTATCCTGCGCCAGTTTTTTTCCCGGCTGCCGGCACTGCTGCTGAGCACCGCCGTTCTCTGGCCGGCTTTTTTTCTGCTGGCTGGCGCGGGCAGCCGCAGCGGAGCGCTCGCCATTGCCGCCGTCATGGGCCTGTGGCTGCTCCTGACGGGAAATTCTTCCGTCCGCTGGAAAGGGGTTCTTCTTGCCGCAGCCGGTCTGCTTCTGATTCTGGCGGCCCAGGGGCGCGCCCGTCTGGACGCTGTGGTGGATGACGGCCGCTGGAGCCTGTGGAAGCTCGGCTGGCGCGTTTTTCTGGAACACCCCTGGTTCGGGGCCGGGGCCGGGCAATATAATTCCGCCTTCCGCAGTCTGGGCCTTACCCCGGAAAAAGACCTCATTACCATCAGCCATCCGCACAATATCTATCTGGACATGCTGTATGCGCACGGGCTTGTGGGCTTTGCCCTGGGCATGATCTTTCTGCTGGGTTTTTCCTGGTGGGGCTATGCGCGCATCAGGCCGCGCCTGCAGGCTGAACGCGCCCGCCATGAAAAAGGCATCTACTGGCATCTGACGGCCTGTTTCTGGACCGGCTTTGTGGCATGGCTTTTTAACGGCATTTTCGGCCACGATTTTTACCGGGTCTGGTGGCTGGCACTGGCCATGTGCCATCTGGGCGTCATGATCGGCGCCATCATCAACGGGCCGTCATGCCAAAAAGCGACTGGCGACGTGGTGTCCGAAACCATGCCGGGCGAGCCTTCCGCTGCGCCGAAAATATCGGCAATGGCTGGAGTACCGGAAGAAACGGATGCGCCAGTGACAATGGAAGCAGTGGAAGCGGCGACAAAAAAGACGGATGGGGCGTAAGGCTGGTCCCGGCAGTCAGTGGCCCAAGAAAATGCGCGCCCTGCTCTTTCGGGCCGACCACACTGCCTGTTGCCCGGCGCTTCGCACCGGGCATGTCGACATTGGCAGACAGCTTGCCGGCAGACGACTTGCGGCATGCAAGATCGCAGCATGCCGACGAAGAACGGATGGAAGCCTGAATTCTTTAGAGTATTTTCGCATCGAGAATATCTGTTCCCAATGCTTCCACGACGCCCGCTCCGGCGTTCAACCGCGCGGGTAAACTGCGCCTGCGCGGCGGGCCTCCGCTACCGCAGCCGCCAGAGCAGTTTCAAAAAAAAATTGCTCCAGCGCCACGCTGGAAAAGCGTACACTCTTTCCCTGACGCATGTAAGCCCTGCAAGCGCGGTTTTCTGCACCCGATCCGGGAGCAACGCCCCAACGCGCAGCCATCGCATGGCGGGGCGGACAGGCGGCCTGTGACGACAGCAGGCGGGCGATTGCTCAGCACCCGCCAGAGCAGTTTCAAAGTGAAATTGCCCTAGTCTTCCGCAAATTCATCCTGAGCCGGAGGCGCTGCCGCAGTGCCTCTGGCAGAGCGCAGCAGGGTCATGGCGTCATCCTTGGTGATGATGCGCCCTCTACAGCGGGCGTTCTGCAGGGCGTTTTCCGGGCAATACCCCAGCTGTACGCAGTTGGGTCCTGCCCCTGCGAAAAGGTCGGGGGCTGCCTTGCGGCTCAGACGCAGCATCTGCCAGGCAAGGTGCTGGATTTCGTGCTGGGCATTACGGCAGCAGCGAATGGAAAACCAGTCCAGCAGCGCATGAGCATTCATGCCGACAATGGCCTTGAACTCGGTGGCCTGCGGCTTGAGATAGCGCAAGTCTTCTTCGGGCAGGCCCGCATCAAGCCCCGCCTCGTACCACTGGCGGCCCAGATCGGCCAGATCGCGTCCGCTCAGGTTCACCGTTGCACCGCCGGGCAAGGTCACCGGAGCCGCAAATTCCGCCACGCCGCGCGGATAAACCACCGAATAGCGGCGCTTGCCGCCAAGCTCGGCCCGCCCCGACTTGATAAGGTACGAAGCCAGACGCTTGCGCACAAGCTGGGTCTCAGTCACGCGGGAGTAGCCTTCAAGGCCGAAAATGAAAAAATCAAATTCAAGCGCGGCCCTGTGGCCTGATGACAGAATGTTCTCCACAATCTTTTTGGAATAGGGAGAAGCCACTATGTCTTCCAGATCCCTCTCGCTGCGCACAAAACGCGCCGCGATGTCCGTATAGATTTTCCCGCCGCCGGCCAGCAGCACTACCTTGCCGTTTCCGGTAAATTTTTCATCCAGCATTTCAACTCCTTGGCGCATAAATGCGCGCACAGCAAGCATAAGCGAAACAGCACGCTACGGCAAGAAGAACACAAAATCACAAGGCATCCACCGTACAACCCATATGGCACATGCACGAAAGTGCCTTGACACAGAGTGTTCAAAACGCCAGAGTGAGAACCGTTTTTCAGCCTTTGCGCTTTTCAGGCTTACCGGTCCCGAAGCCGCCCTATACGACGGCGCTGCGCCGGGTTACGGCAGAACGGCGTTTTGCCGCAGGTCAGGTAGCATGACGGCGACACAGCATCAGCAGCAAGGAGATCGCATGAGCCAGCATTCCGCACCCCATGACAAGCCCGACAGCAAGGGCTTTTTTGGCGCCTATGGCGGCCAGTTTGTTCCCGAACCCGTCAAGGCCCGTCTGGATGAGCTGACCGCAGCCATGAATTCGGCTCTGGCCGACCCCGCCTTCATGCGGGAACTCAACGACCTTTTCATCCATTATACAGGACGCCCCAGCCCGGTCTTTCACTGCGCCAACCTGAGCCAAAAACTGGGCGGAGCGCAGATATGGCTCAAGCGCGAAGACCTCAACCACCTCGGGGCGCACAAGATCAACAATACGCTTGGTCAGTGCCTGCTGGCAAAGCGCATGGGCAAAAGCCGCATCATCGCTGAAACCGGCGCTGGGCAGCACGGCGTAGCCACAGCCGCCACGGCAGCCCTCATGGGCCTTGAATGCACCATCTGCATGGGCGAAGTGGACATGGAGCGCCAGCACCTCAACGTCATCCGCATGCGCATGCTCGGGGCTGACGTTGTGGCGGCCACATCCGGCCAGCGCACCCTCAAGGAAGCCGTGGACGAGGCCCTTGCCCTGTGGGTGTCGGACGATGCCATATTTTATGTGCTGGGTTCCGCCGTCGGGCCGCATCCCTATCCTTATATGGTACGCCAGTTCCAGTCGGTGGTGGGCAACGAGGCACGCAAGCAGATGCTTGAAGCCTGCGGGCAACTGCCGGATGCGGTGCTGGCCTGCGTGGGCGGCGGTTCAAACGCCATCGGCATCTTTTCCGGCTTTGTGAATGATGCGGATGTGCGCCTCATCGGCGTGGAGCCGGGCGGGCACGGTGCGGACTACGGCCAGCATGCGGCATCGCTTTGCCTTGGCGAACCGGGCGTGCTGCACGGCTTCAATTCGTACATGATCAAGGATGCAACGGGTGATGCCGGGGCGGTGTACTCCATCTCCGCGGGGCTGGACTATCCCTCTGTCGGCCCGGAACACGCCATGCTCAAAGACGCGGGTCGAGCCGAATACGTGAGCATTACGGACAAGGAGGCTCTGGAAGCTTTCTTCACCCTGTCCCGCCACGAAGGCATCATCCCGGCTCTGGAATCCTCCCACGCGCTGGCGCATGCCGTTAAAATGGCCCCTGCCATGCCCGTGGACGCCGTCCTGCTGGTCAATCTTTCTGGCCGGGGCGACAAGGACGTGGCGCAGGTGGCGGAAATGATGGAAAAAGGCGAAATCTAGAGCAACTTCACGTTGAAGTTGCGCTGAAAAAGCCGGGGCCAGTTCCCCGGCTTTTCTCATGGCCCCTGAAAAATTTTATACCGCCAGCCGACTCGCCATAACAGGCTGTTTTTACTGTATCCTTACACATACTGGCTAATTTGGGGTAAAAATTTGTCGTGCGGCGAAAAAAAATTTTCTCTCTAGATTTCCTTTAACCTGTAGATTTTCCGGGGGATTGATCTTTTTTTTCATTCCTATCCTCCGACGGGTTAAAATTTTTGCACGAATATGCTTGCAAAGTGTGCGGGCCTTTCCTATAGTTGGCCCGAAGCGGACATCCGCTCCACAGGCGTGTATAGTAAAACATGCCCTTTTGGGCAAAATAAAGGAAGGTTAACCATGAAAAAGATCGCTACTCTTCTGTTGGCGGCCGGTCTGGTGTTCGGCGCTGCCACAGGCGCCAGCGCCATCGACTTCAAGGCCAAGGGCCAGTGGATCATGAGCTTTGACTACGGCATGAACGGCAACTTCACCGGCGGCAACGGCCGCACCGGTTACAACAAGAGTGAAGACGAGTTCGAAGCCAACCAGCGCGTACGCCTGCAGTTGGACGCCGTTGCTTCCGAATCCCTGTCCGGTACCGTGTTCTTTGAAATTGGCAAAGACACCTGGGGCAAAAGCAAGAACGACGGCAACGGCAACGGCGGCGGCGGCGCTCTTGGCGCTGATGCCAACGATGTCATCAAGCTGAAGAACGCTTACATCGACTGGATCGTTCCCCAGACCGACCTGAAGGTGCGCATGGGCATTCAGGGCATGGCCCTGCCCAGCTTCACCACCGGCAGCAACGTGTTCAACGACGACGTAGCCGGCATCACCGCCTCCTACCAGTTCAACGAAAACGTTGGCGTGACCGCCCTGTGGGCCCGCCCCTGGAACGACAACTACAACACCAACAACAGTGGCAACCAGAGCAACTATATGGATAACGTGGACGTTGCCGCCCTGCTCGTGCCCCTGACCTTTGACGGCGTGAAAGTGACCCCCTGGGTCATGTACGCTGCCATCGGCCCCAACGCCTTCCGTACCGACAATGGTTATATGGATAACTTCGCCGGCACTTCCGGCAAGTACCCCAAGGCTGGCATGGTTCCTGCCGGTGGTGCCCGTCATAAGGACGGCTCCTACGCCAGCAACAGGCTGGGCGAATACGGCAACGCCATCTGGGCGGGCCTGACCGGTGAAGTGACCATGTTTGACCCCATCCGCATCGCGTGGGATTTCAACTACGGTTCCGCCAGCTACGACCAGAGCCGCCTCAACCGTTCCGGTTGGCTGGCTTCTCTGCTTGCCGAATACAAGCTTGACTGGGCCATCCCCGGCATCTACGGCTGGTACGGCTCCGGTGACAGCAACGATCCGGCCGACGGTTCCGGCCGCATGCCCAGCCTGAGCGTGAACAACAATAACAACGGCTTCTCCAACTTTGCCTTCAACGGCAACCCCTACATCGCCCGCGAAGCCACCCTTGGCTACAGCATGGCCGGTACCTGGGGCGTGGGCGCGCGCTTGAAGGACATGAGCTTCCTGGAAGACCTGAAGCACACCTTCCGCGTGAACCTGATCGGCGGCACCAACAGCCCCTCCATGGCTAAAAAGCTGGTGCGCAACGGCGTTGCCGCCAACGGCGCTCTTGACACCACCGTCAATGCCGGTGCCAACAACCTCGGCATGGATCCCCTGTACATGACCACCATGGACTACGCCATGGAAATCGGTCTGACCAACAGCTACCAGATGTACGAAAACTTCACCGTCATGCTTGACGCCGCCTACCTTGCGACCTGGCTTGACCAGTCCAAGTCCGTCTGGGGCAACAGCAAGATGAACGGCAAGTCCGACGAAGTGCGTGACCCCTGGAACGTCAACCTGAGCTTCGTGTACTCTTTCTAAGAAAACACGATCTCTGATTCCGCTCTACAAAGGGGAAGCCGAAAGGCTTCCCCTTTTTTCGTACCCTGCGCGCTCCGCCCCGAACAGCCCGGGCCGCTGTGCGCAGCCAAGCCCCTCCCACGCCCCGGTGTCTTCAGGTTGGCAAGTGAAGCCGGGATGGTTACTGTGTATATGCAGCGGCCCACCGCAGCCAGCCACGGACGCAGCCACAGGCTGCACAGGCAAGGGCTGCACAGGCAAGGGCTGCACATGAAACTGTCGGCTCCCGCCGAAGAATCTTGCCGTTGAGGACGCATGCTTTCAGACGCGGCAGGGGTCGGCTTCATATCTCCGCGCGGAAAAGCCGGGCGGTCTCTTCTGGTGCGAACAGCCCCATTGTCCGGCAAAAGAAACACTTTTAACGTACTGTTGCTCCATGCAAAAACCAGAACCAGCCAGCATCCCTCTTTCTCCCGGCGTCTATCTGTACAAGGATGAACGCGGCCGCATCATTTACGTGGGCAAAGCCCGTGTTCTGCGTCGCCGCGTGCTTTCCTACTTCAGGCCCGAAGGCTTGCCTGCCAAGACAAAGGCCATGCTTTCCCATGCCCGAAGCATAGACTACCTCACCACAACAACGGAAAAAGAGGCTCTGCTTCTTGAATCAAGCCTGATCAAAAAGCACAGGCCCCGCTATAATATTGTTTTGCGGGATGACAAGCAGTACGTGCTGTTTCGGCTCAATCCCAAGCACCCCTTTCCACGTCTTGAAGTGGTGCGTCAGGCCAGACGTGACGGCGCGCGCTACTTCGGCCCGTTCACTTCCGCCCTGTCCGCCCGTGAGACGTGGAAACTCATACACCGCGCCTTTGCCTTGCGCCGCTGTTCCGACAGGGCCATGAAAAACCGCGTGCGCGCGTGCCTGTATCACTTTATGGGCCAATGTCCCGCCCCCTGCATGGATTTGGTGACCCCGCAGGAATACAATGAAAACGTGCGCAAGGTGTGCGACCTTCTGCAAGGCCGTGCCGCCCCACTGCTGGACAGCCTGCGTGAGGCAATGGATCTGGCCTCGGAAGAACTGGAGTTTGAAAAAGCCGCAGTGCTGCGCGACCAGATACGCGCCGTGGAGCGCACTGTGGAGCGGCAGGCTGCTGTCCTGCCCGGCGGCGGCGACATGGATGCCGTTGGTCTGTATCAGGCGGACAAAGGTCTGGCTCTGGGCATAGCCTTTGTACGGGGCGGGGCGGTAACGGACGGACGCGCTTTCTACTGGCCCGGCCTGACCTTTGAGGACGCCCCGGAGCTGCTCTGGAGCTTTGTGAGCCAATATTACAGCCAGATCACCCCACCGCCGCGCATCCTGCTGCCCTGGCTGCCCGAGGACATTGAAAGTGTGGATGCCCCGGATACTGACGAGGCCCCGGAAGACGAAACCAGTGCAGACTCCGAACCGATGACGGCCGCGTCGCCTGCCGCAGCCTCTGTCCTTTTGCAGACTGCGGACACTGCGCCGACGGACGCCCCCCTTCCCCCGATGGACGCGCAGCCCGCGCCTGCGCCAGCCCCGCAGCCAGCCCCGGCGCCTGACTTGCAACCTGACCTGCAACCTGATTGGCAACCTGATTGGCAGCCTGATTTGCAACCTGGCCCGCTACCGGATTCTCAGCCCCGTCTGCCAGCGGCCACCAACAGTGCGCAAGATGTTGAGGCTGCCTCCGCAGCCCTGACGGGACGCGAACTTCTGGAACAAACTCTGGCTGACCGGCGTGGCGGTGCGGTGCGCATAGTGCCGCCCCAGAACGCCGGGGACAACCAGCTGATCGACATGGCCCAGTCCAACGCCCGCGAAGAAGCGCGCCGTCAGGAACAAAAATCTGAAGTGAGCATTCTGGAAAAGCTGGCCCGCGCCCTGCACCTTTCCGGGCCTCCCAACCGCATAGAATGCGTGGACGTGTCGCACACCGGCGGCCGCCAGACACGTGTGGGCATGGTGGTTTTTGAAGACGGCCGCCCCGCGCGTGAGCAGTACCGCACCTACAGCATGCCCGACAGCGGCGACGACTACGCCACCCTGTACGCATGGGTGGCCCGCAGGCTGGAAAGCGGCGCCCCCTGGCCCGACCTGCTGCTTATTGACGGTGGCAGGGGACAGTTGCGCACCATACAGCGCGCCCTTGAAGAGGCGGGCCAGCCCGACCTTTTCGCTCTGGCGGCCATTGCCAAGGCCCGTGACGAGCAAGGCCATGCCGACCGCCGCGCGGGCAATGTGGCCGACCGCATCTTTGTGCCCAACCGCGCCAACGCCCTGCCCCTGCGCGAAGGGGGACAGGAACTGCTTTTTCTGCAAAATGTGCGCGACACAACCCACCGCTTTGCCATCGGCCGTCACCGCAAAGCCCGACGTGGTGCGGCTCTTTCTGGCGAGCTCATGCGTCTGCCCGGCATTGGCCCGGCCACGGCGCGACTGCTGTGGGACCACTTCGGCAGTGTGGACGCCATGTGCGCCGCCACTCAGGAAGAACTGTGCAAGCTGCCGGGCATTGGCCGGGCCAAGGCCGCCATGTTGTGGGAAAAGCTGTCCGGTTTGCGCTAGATGTAGAGTGTCAATACGTTGTTCACCCTTTCCCTCACTCGGTTTGCTGTTGTCTGCTAACTCCAGCTTTACCGATTTGGGGAGGGTGAACAGCCTATTGGAACACTACATCTGGAGACAGCCTCTGGCGTGCTCCCTCCTTTTTTCTTTTTTCCTCACCTCTGTTTTGGTGTCCGCCGCATGGCGGCATGCTGGCAAGTCGCACCGTCTGACATTTTGTACAGGCAGCGCCGATCTCTTGCCGCGCATGTAACGGCCATCTGACTGCGTCGTGTCGGCATTCTGGCGGCATGCCCGTCGTGCCCTGCCGTGCCGACGGTTGCCCGCCGCAGGTTTTCCACCACTGCATATTCAACTCGCTGCAATGCCTTGCCTTTGGCATCTTGGCACTGTACTTGCTGTCTCTTCTGTGCGGCATCAGATCAGCCGCTCAGGAGGAACACATGGCGCTTTCCAATTTTCTTATCCGTCCCCCCACCGAGACTCAGCAGAGTCAGGCTGCCAGCCCGCGCCGCGCCGCGCCGACTGACGGCGGTGCAGGTTTTGCCGCTGTGATGCAGGGGCAGTCGCGTCAGGCCCAGGAGGCCGCGTCGCTTCCGCAGTCCGCGCAAGGCACGAGCAGCCGGGAACTGCCGACGCAGGCCCGGTCTGCGGAACTTGTCGGCATGCAGGCCCCCGCGCGCAATCTCGTGCTTGCGGGGCGCAGTCCCAGCGATCTCATGCGTGCTCAGGTCTTTGGCAAGGCTCAGGCTGATCTGCGCCAGACACAGGCCCTTGAGGGACTCATGCAAAGTGTTTCCGGCAACGGATCAACCCTTGATCTGGCCCGCAGCATGGGGGCAGCACGTCAGCTGCATTCGCTTTCCAGCACTGTGGGCGAGAGCCTGGGTGGCCTGAATGGCGGTGATTTTGTACACAGTCGCCCGCAAGCCCCGGCACAGGGCAAGGCCCGGCAAAAGCGGCGGCAGCCGGACGCGGCAGAAATGGAGCTGGGCAAGCTTTCCGCCCAGTTTGAATCAGGCCGCGACGGCATAGCGGCCGTAGGCTATGACCGTAACGGCGGTACTTCATACGGCAAGTATCAGGTGTCTTCGCGCGCGGGCAGTCTCAATGACTTTCTTGAATTTCTGGATGGCGAAGCCCCGGACATCTCCAAAAAGCTGCGTGCCGCAGGGCCGGGAAACACGGGCAGCCGCAAGGGAGCCATGCCCGACATGTGGCGTGCCATTGCCGAGGCGCAGCCCGAGCGCTTTGAAGCCTTGCAGGAGGCCTATGTGCGCGAAAGTCATTATAAACCCGCTGTGGAAGGCATCAGCCAGCGTACCGCGCTGGAGGCAGACAGCCTGTCACCGGCCATGCGCGAGGTGATCTGGAGCACATCCGTGCAGCATGGTCCCACAGGCGCCGCGCGCATTTTTGCCCGTGCCGAGGCCATGAGCGGCGACCCTGATGACCCGGCCTATGAGCGCAAGCTTATCACCAACGTGTACAAGGTGCGTTCCGGCCAGTTCGGCTCCTCCACCAGCGAGGTGCAGGCCGCTGTGCAAAACCGTTTCCGTCAGGAGCGCACTCTGGCTCTCAACCTTCTGGACGGCGGCAACAAGGCCAATCTGGCCTGACGGGTCTGAAAACGCATGAAGACAGAATCATCCCGCACCCACCAGCGGCAGCAGGACGCGCCCCCCTGCGACAGCCTTTCGCGCCCGGAAAGCAGCGGCAATGTTGTCATCATCAACCTGACCCGCTTTGGTGATCTGCTGCAAAGTCAGGCGCTCATCCGCGACCTGCACCGCGCCGGACTGCGGGTGGGCCTTGTGTGTCTGGACAACTTCGCTTCGGCCTTGCCCCTGCTCCAGCACGTTGACAGGGCATGGCCCCTGCCCGGCGCACGCATCATGGCGGAGGTGGAAGGCCACTGGCCGAGGGCTGCTCTGCGGATGCTGTCCTTTGTGCATGAAATCCGGCGGCACATGCCCGGAGCCCGCGTTATCAATCTCACAGCCACGCTGCCCGCGCGCCTTTTGGCCCGCCTTCTGGCTCCGCATCCCGACGAAATCACCGGTTTTGGCATGGACGCCGAAGGGTTTGGCTTCAGCGGTGGCGTGTGGGCCTCTTTTCTTGCGGGAACGGTCTTGCGGCGTCTGAACACGCCCTTCAATCTTGTGGACACGTTCCGCATGGTGGGGGCCAATGCCATGAGCGCCGGGGAAAAAAACCTGCTTGCGAAAAGCGGGGTGGCTTCCGCCAGCAGGTCAGGCTTGCGGCCGCCGCCCGAGGCGGCGCAGGAATTTGCCCGCGTATTGCTGCAAGAAGGCGCGGAGGCCGCAGGCATTGCTGCATCCTGCAAAGGCTTTGTGGGCATGCAACTGGGCGCCAGCGAAGCAAAAAGGCAGTGGCCCGCAGCGTCTTTTGCCGCTCTGGGCGACAGGTTGTGGCGCGAGGAGGGGCTTTGTCCTGTGCTGCTTGGCAGCCGGGCGGAGCAGGCCCTTGCCGAAGACTACGCGCGGGCGGCCCACGGCCCCAGCATTACTGCCGTGGGCCGTACCGATATTGCACAACTGGCGGGCCTGCTCACACAGTGCCGCCTTCTTGTCACCAATGACACCGGCACAATGCATCTGGCCGCGGGCGAGGGCGTGCCCTGCCTTGCCATCTTTCTTGCCACGGCACAGCCCTGGGACACCGGCCCGTATCTGCCGGGCTGCTGCTGCCTTGAGCCTGCCATGCCGTGCCATCCCTGCCCCTATGGGCGCGCTTGCCCGCACGATCATGCCTGCCTTGGGCGCATCGGCCCCGTTGGGGTGGGCGACCTTGTCTGCGGCTGGCTTGCAACCGGGCGGTGGAGCGCCGCGCTGGAAGACGGAGCCTCCGACATCGGCAAAGAGGCCCGTGTGTGGCTGACAGAGACGGACAATTGCGGTTTTGCCGCTGTGCGCTGTCTTTCGCTGCACGCGACTGAAGACCGCAGCCAGTGGCTTGATGCGCAACGCTTTTTGTGGCGTCAGATGTTTGACAATATGGGCGAAGGCATGCCTCTGGCCGCGCAGCACAACGGCATGCAGGTCAGGGCGGCTCTCAGCCCGCCGTTTGCGGCAGCGGTCGACAGTACCCTTGCGCAGGCTTTGCAGTTGCTGGCACTGCTGGAAGAACAGGCGGGGCTGGTGGGCAAAAGCGCCATGGCCGGACAACTTTTTCTGCGTAATTGCGAGCGTTTGCAAAGCCTGCTGGACGCTGCTCCGGCGCTTGCCGCCCTGGGCGGCTTCTGGCGTGAGCTGCGGCAGCAGCGTGGTGGGAGCATGACAGACCTGACGCACTTGATACAGTGTTTACGCTCGACTCTAGAGCAGTGGAAAGACAGTATATAAATAAAATGGCATGCAGTTTGCTATAACAGGTGCAGCCTTATGGCGGCAAATTCTTCCCCGTAGGGACAGGAGGAACACTATGATAATCGTTGATGGCAATCAGAGCGTCAAAAGCATATCCGCGTTTGAGAACCTTGAGCAGGCCCTGACCAGCATCATGCGTGACGAAGAAATGGAAGGGCGCGTGATTACCGATGTGCTGGTAAACGACGAAGCCTTTTCAGAAATTTACCCGCATCAGGCAGAAGACATCACCTGCGACTCCATTTCGCGCCTTGAGGTGCGTTCTGTACCCAACAGTGAACTGGCCGTGGACATCGCGGGCGAAATGGGCAAGGTCACCCTGATGATGGAACACGGAGCCCGTCAGGTTGCCCGCCTGTTCCGTGAAGCTTCGGACACCGATGCCCTTGAGCTGCTTCAGGACCTGCTGGACGTTACCCGTGATTTCATGAACATGCTCGGTGACCTGCGTGGGCGCTATGATGAAGGCGAGTCCGTGTCTTTTGCCGAAAAGACCGAGAAGCTTTCGAACCTGATTTCCGAAATGAGCGAAGGTCTGGAAAACGAAGACTGGATCCTGCTTTCCGACCTGCTGGAATACGAATTTTTGCCCATCTGCGCCGAATGGCGTGAAGTCAGCGAGCAGTTGCACCAGCAGATTATCAAGCGTGTAGCCCAGTAGGGCGCAAGGAGTTTTTATGGCTCAGGGACTCAGCCTGCTGGACCAGGCCCTTGATCTCGCCCGGCAGGAAATGATCGCTCTTGAAGACGGCGCGTATGACAAGGCCATGGCTCTTGCGGAAAAACGCAACGAGGTCACCAGCATGGCCTGGTATGTGCTTGAAAGCAGCCATGCTGATGAATATCGGGGACATCTTGTGGAATTGGCCCGTGTGCAGGAGCACCTGACGGGGCTTGCCATCAGGGCGCGAGATGCCCTGCGCCAGGACCTTCAGCGCTCCCGGCTTGAGCGGCAGCGCATGAACGGCTATCATCAGTCCATAGGGCAGGCTTTGCAATAATATGCAGGTACGTGGCATATGCCTGCGCTGAAAAGACATGTTTTCAGCCTTGCAGGGTCTGAAAGAACGCGCGTCGGCAATGTCGGCGCGCGTTCTTTCGTTGCTGCGGCCACAGGAGCGGCCACAGGAGCGGCCGCAGGAGCGTGTGCAGGGGCGCGGCCTGTTGCCTGTTGGCTGTTGCCAGACGTGCCGCGGCCCTTATGCCCGTCCCGCCCGCAGGCCCGGCCAGTGTCCAGCCCGTGCCCGGCCTGCCAAACGGGCAGGTGGGGGCGTCTGTTCCGTTTCACCGCGTCATGTTCTGCCGCATTCAAGAAGAACTTGCAGAAAAATTTGTAATTGGGCAGCATCACTTTCGCGCATGGGGCAGGGGATAGCGCCAACGTATGCACGCCTGCGAACTTGTATAAAACCGTGCGATAAAAATGGAGAGTAGAGCATGAACCTGGTGTACCGCGGCAAAACCAAAGACGTGTATGACAACGGCGAAGACGGCTTGCGTTTGATTTTTTCAGACCGGGTGACAAAAAATGCTGCCGGAGAGATCGATCCCGGCGGGAACACGGTGGCGGAAAACACCGAACCCGGTCAAGGAGAGGCCTGCCTGCTCATGGCCTCGGCCATCTTTGAAGAACTGGCTGAAAAAAATGGCGTCTCCACGCACATGATCGCATACGATCTGCCTTCACTGTCTATGGACGTGCGCAGGGGAACCATGTTCAACCCCGGCATCGAGTGGATTGCCCGCTGGGTATGCACAGGAAGTTTTTTGCGCCGCTACGGCATGGTTCCGGGCGTACATGACGGCATGCGTTTTGCCGAGCCCGTGTTTGAGATAACCCTCAAGGATGACGCTGCCGGCGATCCGCTTGTTGTTCCTTCCGCCCTTGTGGCTCTGGGCATTGTGGAGGCCAGGACCATGAGCGCCCTTCTGGACAGCAACGCAAGGGCCATGCAGGCCATACACGGCATGTTTGCGGCTCGGGATCTGGATCTCTGGGACATCAAGATTGAATGGGCCCTTGATGAAAAGGGTGCGCCCATGCTTATTGACGAGGTTTCCCCCGGCTGCTGCCGGGCCTTTGACATGAAAACCGGGAAGCGCGTTTCCGGCAAAGCTCTGGCAGAGCGCTTCCGGCGCTGAACGCACGGTTTTTGTGCCGGTTGATGCCTGAAGGAACGCCTTCACGCTTTAGCACATGGTATTTTGAAACTGCTCTGGCGACTGTGTGAACAGGCCGCCACCGCCAAAAGGCAGGCGCAGCTTCATCCGTTGCCCGAGGGCTTGTGGATGAAGCTGCGCTGTTTTTGCATTGTTGCGCGCCGAAGCGGGCGTGCTTCAAGCTTTGAGAATGCACGTTCTCGAAGCTGATCTGCTCCAGTCTGCTCCAATCTACGTCTACATCTAGAGCATTTCTCGGCAGGGATTTTCAAGAAAATCCCTGCTGAGCAGTTAACTCATTTTATTCGCTAATTGCTCTAGCTGCCTGCGATTTCCCTTGCGGCATTGTCGGAACTTTCCTGGCAGGAGTCCATCACGGTGGGCGCAATGCTGACTTCGCTCGTGGCAATGACCATGCTTTCCATCGTTGCGGCAGGAGCATCAGGGGCCGCATCGGCAAGGGGATGCTGACCAAGGGCCGCATTCATGTCGGTCAGCGCCACGGTGTTCAGGTCGGTCCCTTCGAAGAGGTCGGTCCCATCTTCGGCAGCCTGCGCGGTGGTTGCCGCAAACAGGGCGTCAAAGCCCTCATCGCCATAGGCCAGAGTGATGGAGGCATGAAGATCGGCAAGAGCGCCATTGTCGCCGGTATCGTTGCTGAGATAGCCGCTGTGCAGGGTATCGTCCCCGCCCTCATGGGACATGTCTGTGAGCATGTCTGCGGACGTGTCCGCGCTGTGGTCGCTCAGGGAGGCGAAAAGCGGCTGCGTCGGCTCGTCTGTTTCTCCGCTGAAGTTCACCGGTGCGGGGGCGTCCGCGCCAGCAACGTCTTCATGTGCGGCCGCGTCGCCATGTGCGCTGAAGGCGGCATGGGCGCCGTCATCGGCCACCGCGGCCGGGCCGCCATGAGAGGCCAGCAGCGAATCCTGCACGTCGTCGTGCCCGGCGGCATGCTGCGCGTCCTGAGCGCCCTGCGTGTCATGGTGCTCCACGCCGGTGTCGTCGGCCATTGCGGACAGGGGAGCACTGAAGGAATTGGCGGGGTCGTGCAACTGGTCGACAAGCTCCTGCGGCTCAATGCCAACGCCGTCAGCGTTCAGTTGCCACAGGATGTCGTTGAATTCCGTCAGAAAATCCGGGGGCAGGGTTGCGACGTCCAGTCCGTCAAAGGTTATGGTTCTCATGCCGCCGGCAATAAGATCGTCAGAGCCGATGTCGTTGAGCCAGTCCCCATACTGGCTGACAAAGCTTTCGGCATCGGGCGCCTGAAGTATGAGCGTGTAGGTTCCGGCGCTGGCGCCAATGCCTTCGGTCTTGACGTTGAGGCTACCCGTTTCAACCGCACCGTTGAGGGTGAGGGTGTTGTCGCCACGGCCCAGATTGATCTCATTGCCGCTGCCCTTGATGTCACCGTTGATGGTCACACTGTCGTTGCCCGCACCGGTAGTGATAATGTTTTGGCCGCCATTTTGAGCCTGCATGGCGATGCCCTGGCCGTTGTTGGCATTCAGGGTGATGCTGTCGCCAGGGCCGTCCGCACTGGAGCTGCCAGCGATGTAGTTTACGGAGTTGCCGCCATCGGCCCACATGGCAATAGCCTTTTCGGCACTGTCCGCTGTGGCGGTAATGGTGACGGTCACCGGGCCGCTGCCGGGCTGTATGAGATTGATTCCGCCGTCTGTGGCAGCCATGCCATAACTGTTGCTGCTGCCGTTGGCGGTAACGTCCACCTCGCCGCCGATGGCCTTGATGGTATTGAAGCCGCCGTTGGCGGCCGCCATGCCGTATGCGCTGTCGCCGCTGCCGGTAATGCTTACATCGCCGCCCTTGGTGGTGATGGCATTCTGGCTCCTGTTATCGGCAAGCATGCCATAGCCAATGGCGGATACGCCCAACTCGCCACCGGCAACATGCACATTGCCGTCCTGAGTGTTGATGGTATTGCCGCCAGCGCCGGAGCTGCGCATGCCGTAGGCCGTGCCGCTGCCATCGGCGGTAACGATTACATTGCCGGTGGCGGAGATGTCGATGATGTTGGAGCCGGACTCGGTGGCCATGCCCTGGCTGCTGTTGCTGCCGCTGGCGGTAACAGTCACATCGTTGCCTGCAGTGATGTTGTTGTACCCGGATGTCGCCGCATACATGCCGTAGCCATCGAGGGAGCTGTCGGCAGTAATGTTTACCGTGCCGCTGTTCGTGGTGATGATATTTTTTCCGGATGTCTCGCTGGACATGCCGTAGTCGCTGCTGGTCAGGGTTACATTACCTGTTTTTGTGTTGATGACAGTGTCAGCGTCGTTGATGGCAGACATGGCTGTGGCGGTATTGCTGGTGCTGCCTGTGGCAGTAACGGTTACATGGCCACTGCCGGTTTCGATGAGATTGGTGGCATGGTCTGAGCTGCTTACGCCAAGGGCCGTGCCAGAGCCTCCCCTTCCCTCGACAGTAACATTAACGTTGCCGCCTGCATGGATGGTGCTTTGGGCATAACTGCCGGCGTACACGCCCGAGCTGCTGCCGGTAACATCTACGTTGCCGTCTGCATTGATGAGATTCCTGCTGCCTGACGTGATCGCGGCCATGCCGCCGCTGTCGTTGCTGCTATCGCCCATAACAGTCACATCGCCGCCGGCGTTGATGATATTGCTGCTTGAAAACGCGGAATACATGCCGTAGGAGAGCTGTGCTCCGCTGCCGCTGATGGTCACATTGCCGTTATCAGCGTTGATGGTATTGCTGCCGCCACTCTCGGCACTCATGCCCTTGCCGTCGGTGTATACACTGTGGGCGGAGATGTTCACATCGCCATTTTCAGCATTGATGACATTGGTCCCGGATGTGCTCGCGTTCAAGCCGGAAGCGGCGCGGCTCGCGTTGCCGGTAATGTTTACATCGCCGTCCTTTGTGGTGATGGTGTTGTTGCCGGAAGAGGCTGCACGCACGGCGTCGCCTGTCATGTATCCGTTGGCGGTAACGGTTATGTTGCCGCCTTCGGAGGTGATGGTGTTGCTGCCGCTACCGGCGGCGTTCACGCCTTGGGCATCGCTGTATGCAGAGTTGGTGGAGACGTTCACATCGCCACTGCCAGTGTCTATGACATTGGCCGATGATGCGTACGCGCCCACGCCGGTAGCAACATAGTCCGCGTTGGTGTTCAGCGTCACATTGCCGTACTCGACGGTAATGGTATTCTTGCCGGAACTGGTTGCGAACATGCCCTCGGCGTATGAGGAGCCGCTGGTATTAACATCCACATCGCCATCGGCCTTGATGGTATTTACGCCGCCAAAGGCATAGATGCCCTCGGCGGTGCCCCCGCCAGTGGCGTTCACGGTCACATTGCCATTGCCGACGTCTACGCTGTTTTCTCCCGAGTTGGCTGACATGCCGGTGGCGCTGTCTCTGGTGCTTGTGCCGGTGTTGCGGGCGTCGATGTTTACATCGCCCTCAGTCAGGCTGATGCTGTTGCTGCCCGCAGCCGCGGACATGCCAATGGCGGTTTTTGCGGTACTGGTGGCTGCAATATTCACAGTGCCGCTTCCGGTAATGCTATTGTGCCCGTCGGGTGCATCGCTTGCCTGCATGGCATGGGCGCTGTAGCCGCCGGTTGCGGAGTTGCTGGTAGCACTGATGTCGGCAGTTCCGCCTTCCAGGTGCAAAATGTTGCCGGCAGTGCTCTTTTCGTCGCTGCTTGCGTACATGGCGTAGGCATCGCCTTTGGCCGCAGTTGCTGTCACCGTGATGTCCTGGCCGGTGATCTCATTGTTTACCGCATCAGTCGTGGAACTGTCGGAGTTGGCGTACATGCCCCAGGCGGTTCCGGTTCCCTTATTGTCAGCGCTCACGGAGACTTGTGTGTCGGCGGTAACCTGGTTGAGCCCGGCATTGCTGTACATCCCGTACGTGTCGCCGGTCTGAAGGGTTTGGGCCGTAATGGAAACTTCGCTCCCGGTAATGATGTTTGTGGAATGCCCATCGGGTATGTGGTTTTCAGCAAAAACGCCCGTGGCGTTGTTACCCCTGGCCTGGATGTCTACCCGCCCTATGGCGTCGATGGTGTTGGTGGAGTTGTTGCCCGCATGGACGCCGTAGCTTCCGACCCCTGTACTTTGCGCCGCAATGGAAACATTTCCGCCCTCAATGCTCGTAGCCGCGGTGCTGCTCCGGTTGGCACCGGTAAACACACCATAGGCCGTAGCCGAGGGATCGTTGGCATAGGCAGTGATATTTATGGAGCTTTCGTAGCCGCCTTGAATGGAAGAGGAGGCCGAGCCGCTGTCATCTGTGGCAAGCCCGTAAGCAGAACCGGCGTCATGGTTGGCGGTGATGTTGACTTCGCCCCTGTCGGAGGCGGCGATGTCGATGTCTGAATTGAGCACGCCAATGCTGTTGAGGCCGTTGCTGGGGTTGGGCTTGTCAATGTCCACCTGATTGTAGCTTGAGCCGCCAAGAGTGATCTTGTCTTCGGCTACGGTTTTGGAGTCGGTGGAGTACCATTCGGCCTTGAGGTCAGTGCCAAGCTGGGCGCGTTCCTCTTCGGTGGCGGCATCGTAGTTCTGGCCAGCAGCGCCGCCGGCCACGAGCAGCGGCATTTTATATGTCGTGCCGTCAACGGAAATAAGCAGCATGTCCGACGCCAGCGTGCCGTCCTCCAGCGCGGCAAGCCCCGCGGGGGTAAGCTCCACAACTATTGAGCCATCCGTGGCAACTTCCACGAAGGAAAAATATGTGTTGTCGCCTTGAAATTCGATATCGCCGATCCTGCTTGAGTCCGTAACAAGATTGCCGTCCTGATCCACGGCGTAGAAGGAGAAGAAGCTGTTTTCAGCGCCTGTGACAATGAGCCGCGTGTGATATGAGGCATCTGCTTCCGGGACCGAGCCGCCATCGCCGGGGCCGCCATCGCCGCCCGCAGCGGCGGGCGCGAAGCCGAGCCCGTCCATAAGCTGGGGACCGTCGGAAAAGGCCGCGTTTTCAGTGCGGTAGTCAAGGCCGCCGAGGTGGTCAAGGCCTGAGGCCAGAGCGGAATCGCCATGTTCTGCATAGTGCGAAGAACGCTCCACAGGGGTCGGGCCAGCCGCAGGGCTGAGGTCCGGGCCGAGGGCGCTGAAAAAATCTGCTCCGGAAATGACTTTGCCGGCGACTTCAAATTCAGGAATGTTTTCGGCATTGTGGCTGGTGTAAAAATCATCAATGCGGATGACGGCGCCATCGTCGAAAGTAAATACCAGCGAGTTTCCATCGCGCGACATGGTCGCTTCGTCCGTCGGGAATTCAAGGGCGTACGTTGTGTTCTGGTCAGATGCGATGACTATGGTTTCCTGCCCCTGGACAGGTCGTGAAAGATTGATAGCAGGCATGGAGCCTCCATGATGAGCTTGTATCTATTGATAGGCGGCAAGGCTCGGCAAGAGCATTCCGAATGTGAGGAAGGAGAGGTATGTAGGCGTATCGCTTACGTCTCTAAGGGGTCTGGACCCCTCTGACTCTACGGAAGAGCGCACGGTGGTAAGGCATGTGGGGTGAATCAGTGACTTGTGATTCACGATCTGGGAAGAACCCATCACTTATTTGATAATACCTGTTATTAGTGCTGTCAATGGCGAAAAATCAGGACAGGTGATATTTTTATGGCATGCCAGCTTATGATGACTATCTGTAACATGCATGTATAATTTACTATTTATCAGCAGGAACAGGGCGGCGGGATTGTGATGGGCGATTTTATATCTGTTTTTATATAATTTCGAAACTGCTGACAGGACATGAAAGATAGCTCTGTTTAGCGCCTTGTGTATCGTATTCATCGGAAGAAGAAACAAGCCGGACTTTCATATCCAGTTTTATTTTTCAGAGATATATTTCTTGTCTATTGTGACGCATCATGTGGGTTATGTGCAAAAAATATAAAAATTGATGCGCATTTTATTGTATTACTGGAAAAGACGCATTGATTTTTGTCATGCATGCAAAAGAGCAAGGTGCAACATGCCAACGGATTGCACGCTCACCAGCGAAATGTGGACAAGGGCCGGTCTGAGCGTGCATGGCCAGTGGGCACGGTGAACCTGGAGGGCCGTAGCGCCCGGCCAGCGGAAGACGGCAGTAGGGCAGGGGTGGTACTTGAGCGGCTGCTTTTTTCCGCAAGGGCAGGGACTGTTCAGGGAGGGACAAAACGGCGCAAACAGAAAAGGGACTCATGCCGTGTCTGGTGCAACTGTGGTGCAAACCGGCCTGTCAGATACAGAAAAAGCCCTCACGATGACTCGTAAGGGCCTGATCTCTTTGTGGTGCCGAGGGACAGAATTGAACTGCCGACACGGGGATTTTCAGTCCCCTGCTCTACCAACTGAGCTACCTCGGCTCACTTTTGATGCGGTTTATGTTCCACATCGCTGGAGAAGTCTTGTACCCATTTGCCGCAGCCTTGGCAAGCTTTTTTTTACAAATTTTATGCAATAACTTGAAAAGCCTCCCTGTTCCGGCCATACTGCCCATGCTGCCGCTGGAAAATGGCAGGTGCTTTTTTGTTTTTCCGGCAAATGCGGGCCGCACGTCCGGCTGTTCTGTCGCGGTTCCGGCATGGTTCCGGCTGCGGCAGCGCCGGAGGTTTTTCTGTGCCGCACGGTGCAGAAACGGGGTCCCGCCGGCCTCCTCAGCGCTCGGCGCGTTACCCCGCGTTATCCGGCGTTATCCCGGTTGTCACGTTCGCAGAAAATGCCTCGAACAAGGGTGTGTTAGTGAAAACAGGCAATCCTTTTCCTCAGATCAGGCGTGATTTCACCGCCATGGGCGTTTCCGGTCTGTGCAGAATAATTGTGCAGGCCCTGCTTGTGGGCAGCGCCACCGGGGCTGTGGTCGGCCTGTTCCGGCATCTGAACGATACCATCACGCTCTGGCTGGTGGGGGCGGTGGGCCGACATGGCCTTGCCGACCACCTCATGGCCCTGGCCGTTTTTGGCGGGCTTTTGCTTTTGGCTGTCATTTCGGTGCTGCTTTTGCGCGCGGAGCCGCTCATCAGCGGCAGCGGCATTCCGCAGGTGGAATTGATGGTCAAGGGCAAGCTGCGCATGAACTGGCTGCGTGTGCTGCTGTGCAAATTTGCCGGAGCGCTGGCCGCCCTTACAGGCGGGCTTTCCGTGGGGCGCGAAGGGCCGTGCATCATGATGGGAGCCTCGCTGGGCGTCGGGGTGGGAACCCTGTGGAAGGACAGCACGGCTGCCAATAATCCCCGATACCTCGTGGGGGGCAGTGCCGCCGGTCTTGCCGCTGCCTTTGGCGCGCCGCTGGCGGGCATGTGCTTTGCCTTCGAGGAAATGAAGACGCCCCTCAGGGCGCCGATGGTCATAACCTGCGCCATCACGGCCTTTGCCGCCATTTATGTCATGCAGGGCATTTTCGGCTTCGGGCTGGTTTTTCCCTTTGGTGAGCACCCCATGCTGCCGTGGCACGAGTGGTGGCTTGTGCCTGTTGCCGGAGTGGTCATGGGCGTGCTTGGTGTGCTGTATAATGCCGTGCTCATACGCATGACCCTCTGGGCCGATAAAACAAGACTGCTTCCCCTGCATCTGCGGGTAGTCATACCCTTTATGTGCGCCGGGCTTTTTTTGTATTTCTATCCCACGGTGCTCGCCGGTTTCGGCATAGGCGCCCTTGATCTGGCGCGCCTGTCTGTACCGCTGACCGCGCTCGTGCTGTTGCTGGGCGTCAAGATGCTTTTTTCCTGCGCCAGTTTTGCCACTGGCGTGGCTGGCGGGCTGCTCATGCCCATTCTGTTCATGGGGGGCATGGCCGGGGCCTGTCTTGCATCCGCCATGCTGCTTTTCGATCTGGTCGCGCCGGACAGGGCCGCCACCATACTGATTCTGTGCATGGCCGGGCTGTTCGGTTCGTCAGTGCGCGCACCGCTTACGGGCGCTTTTCTTATGCTTGAGATGACGGACTCGTACCACAATATGGTCCTTGTTATCCTTGCGGCATATATTGCGGCCTTTGTGGCTGACAGGCTCGGCAACGAACCCGTGTATGACAGCCTGCGCCGTCGCTGCGTGGCCCAGGGCAAGGTCCGGTCGCCCCGGCGCAAGCCTCGCCGACCGCAGGGCCCGCAGGGGAGAGCAGGGGGCGCAGCGGGAACGCAGACGGTTTCACCGTCTGGCACATGAGATAAAAGTGTGCTATAATATTTTGATATTATTAAACTTAATAAATAGTGCTTGCACTTTGCTGTGGGAGTGGCTATTTTGACCCTTCAATGTAAATCAGGCCATGTGGAGTAGGTATGACCCGTAAAGACCGCACAGAAGGCATATACAGCCGCCGCGAAGTTCTGGATGAGAGCGAGCGCCGCCAGTACTGCCTTATCCAGCTCAAGGACTTGCTCTCCTATGCGTACCGCTATTCGGAAGACGTGAAGAAACGCTTCGATCGTGCGCAGTTCAATGTGGAGAAGTTCAAGACCCTTGCTGACATCAAGCATATTCCCATTCTCAAAAAGAAAGAGCTTATCTTTCTTCAGTCCATGGGGCCGCGTCTGGGCGGACTGCTGACCAAGGATATCGGCGAACTCAAGCGTATTTTTCTTTCCCCCGGCCCCATTTTCGACCCCGAAGACCGTGGCGAAGACTACTGGGGCTATACCGAAGCCTTTTATTCGGTGGGCTTTCGCCCCGGCGACGCGGTGCAGAACACCTTCAACTACCAGTTGACGCCCGCGGGCCTCATGTTTGAAGAGCCGCTGCGCAACCTTGGCTGTGCGGTTATTCCCGCAGGGCCGACCGATGCCGCCACCCAGCTGGATATCATGCAGAAGCTGCGCGTGTCCGGCTATGTGGGAACGCCGAGCTTTCTCATGCACCTTGCGCAAAAGGCCGAAGAAAAGGGCCTCAATCTGCGCAAGGACCTTTTCCTTGAAGTGGCTTTTGTCACTGGTGAGCGTCTTTCTGAAAAAATGCGCTCGCAGATGGAAAAGAAGTATGATCTGGTCATGCGGCAGGGCTACGGCACGGCTGACGTGGGCTGCATCGGCTACGAATGCTTCCACAAGACCGGCCTGCATGTTGCCAACCGCTGCTTTGTGGAAATTTGCCATCCTGATACGGGCATTCCGCTCAAGGACGGCGAAGTGGGCGAAATTGTGGTCACGGCTTTCAACAAGACCTATCCGCTCATCCGTCTGGCGACGGGCGACCTTTCATACATTGATCGCAGCCCCTGCGCCTGCGGCCGCACCAGCCCGCGTCTGGGCAGCATTGTGGGCCGCGTGGACACCACCGCCCGCATCATGGGCATGTTTGTCTACCCGCATCAGGTTGAGCAGGTCATGAGCCGCTTTGAAGAAATCAAGCGTTGGCAGATCGAGGTCACCAACCCCGGCGGCATCGACGAAATGACCCTTTTTGTGGAAACAAGCGCCTTCAAGCGCGAAGAGGAGCTGCTGCACCAATTCCGCGAAAAGATCAAGCTGCGCCCCGAACTGCGCGTGCTGGCTCCCGGCAGCCTGCCCCCGCAGATCCGGCCCATCGAAGACAAGCGCCACTGGGACTAGAGCCACGCGGCATTAGAGTATTGTCGCATCGCGAAGCTCCATTCTCAATGCTTTCAGGACGCCCGCCCCGGCGCGTAACCGCACAGATAAACTGCGCTTACGCTTCCGGGGCGGGCGTTTGCTTCCGCATCCGCAGAGCTGTTTCAAGGTAAAATTGTTCTGTAACTGCTCTGAAATTGCTCTGCTGTGCATTGCCATTGAAAAGACAGCCATTCTCCGGCCTGCAAAAAAACGCCCCGGCGTTTGACGGCAGTTTACGGCTTTGACAGCGGGCAGCGGCATATGTTGCTGCCCGCTGCGCGTATTTACAGTACGGCAAGGTTCGGCCCCGCAGGGGCTGGATCTTGCCGTACTGTTTTTTATTGTTCTTTGCCCCCTGTTTCTGCCGCCCTTTACGATGTTTGCCCCTTTGCCGTGCCTGCACCGGTTGTCGCCTTTCGCGCGGTACGCGCATCAGTCCCATGCACTTACCCCCGGGCTGAAAAAATGCTATGGAAGAACTGAACCGGATGCCGTGAGGAGCGAGCCGCGCGTGCCGCGCATGGCCGCATGGCCGCATGGCCGCGCGCAGCCGGGCAACGCACGGCGGGCGCACAGCCGCCGCAACCCCTGAATGCAAGGAGCGCGCAATGCAACAGCTTGTGGAGCAGACGCAGGAACTGCTGGATCTTCTGGGGCATAACGAGGCCCCGCTGGGCGTGTATTACACGGACGTCAAACCTGAAGGCTATGGTCCCAGGGCCGGAGAAATCTACAGCCGGGAGCGCGAGGCTGCCGGAGAGATCGACTGGCAAAAGGCCTTCGGCTCTTTTTCGTGCATCATCGGCAATATCCGGCTGGCGCGCAAAAAGCGCACGGCGGCGTGGATAAGCCACAAGGAATGCGGCTGTATGGGGGGCGGGTACTATTCCGGCATGTATGCGCCCTACCTTGATATGAACGTTCACTATGTGTCCACCGGCGTGCCGGGAACGCCCATTGAAGGGGAGCATTACCTGCCATCGCCGGAAAGCATGGTGGCATTTATGGAAGACTGCGCGCCGCCCCTGCAGAAAGGCAGGTATTGCGTGATCAAGCCGCTGGAGCAGTTCGGGCAGGCGGAGCAGCCAGAGGTGGTGGTCTTTTTTGCACGGCCGGAGGTCATGACCGGTCTGCACAATCTGGCCTGCTATACGGTGGGCAGTCATAACGGCGTTGTTACACCGTTTGGGGCGGGCTGCACAAATATCATTGCCTGGCCTCTGGTCTACGAGCGCCGTGGCCAGCCCTGTGCGGTCATTGGAGGCTTTGACCCTTCTGCCCGCAAGTACATGAAGGCAGACGAACTGAGCTTTGCCGTGCCCTTTGGCCTGTACGGCGAGATGTTGAACAAAATGGGCACGTCGGCCCTCACGCGTGATACCTGGGCCGGAGTGCGCAAGAAAGTGCTTAAAAGTCGAAGGATATGGGGCGAAGGGGGAGAGGAGAGGGAGGGGCAAGCGTAGGGCGAAGAGACGTCGGCAGGGTATTTCGGGGCAGGGCCGCTGCTTTTGCGGCGCTTCCTGCCCTTGCTCCTGATCTGCCTGCCTGAGAGGCAGACCCTACATCCAGAGCAAGTTCACTTTGAAATTGCTCTGGCGGCTGCGCGAGCAGACGCCCGCCGCGAAGGCGTAAGCGCAATTTATTTGCGCGGTTAAACGCCGAAGCGAGCGTGTTTTAAACTTTGAGAATGTACATTTTCAAAGTTAATCTGCTCTAGTCGGCTTCCTGTGCGAGGATCAGATCCACCTCGTCCACGCTCAGGCCCGCGTTGCGGGCTATCTGGCGACTGGAGAGGCCCTTGCGCCTGCCGTTGAGGATGATTTCGCGCAGAAACTGGGGCGAACGGCTGATGCCTTCGGCCTGCTCCAGCAGACGCCGCAGGTCCTGGGCGCGCTCTTCAAGCTTGCCGTCAAGATTTTGCAGTTCTGCCTGTCGCTGGGCGAAGGTTGCCACAATTTCGCGCTCCAGCCGGGCATTCATTTCAATGCGGGCCAGCAGGGCTTCCTGATTGCCTTGCAGGGCGTTGAGCATGGCCTCGGAGCGCCGCAAACGCAGATAGAAAAAAAGAACACCACCAAGAATAGCCAGTTCAAGAATGGAGAAAGCGACAATGAGGGCAAAAACGAGATTGGCATTCATACTTTGACATTCAGAAGTTTGCCCACCAGGGGGGAGTCCGGCTCACGCGGGACATCGTTTGTTTCCGGCGGCGTCGGCGGGGGGCGTTTGCGGCGTCGGCTGCCGAACTGCGGCACAGGGGGGCCGCCGTCTGCATCGGGCGACAGGTGGGCCTTGTCGCCCGCCTCGCTTTTGGCAATTTGCTGCCGTTCCTGCCGGGCCATTTCAGCGGCCAGTACCCGCGACATGGCAGCCGCGGCCTGCGGGCCGACAGCAGCAGCATTGGCCATGGAGGTAGCCATGCCTGTCTGGGCATACAGCACGGCCATGGTGGCGTCAACGCTCATGGCGGTCTCCGTGGGCTGATGGAGCGGGTTGTTCGAGTGTCTTTTGCCGTCCCGTCATGCAAGCCGCGCGGCTGTGGCTTCTCCGGCCGTGCAGCCTGACAGCATGCGAAAAAAAAACATGAAAAAAGGGGTGCTGCCCTATTCCGCGAGGTAGCTCTCAAAGAGCACGTCATCAATGTGGCCTGATGAAAGATAGTCATTGAGAATGCTCGTCAGGTCCCGCTTGATGTTGACAGCATTGTCGGGGTTAAGCAAGTAGTCGTCACTCTTGCCGCTCAGGTAAAAGAACAGGGCGTCACGCAGGGAGATCATTTTATGATCCATTTCGCCACTGACGCTGGCACGCTTGCTGATTGTCGAGAACTTGCACACCAGAAAACGGGTCACGCCGTTTACCTGGCGGGGAACCACAAAGGGAGCCATCTCTTTTATATAGTCAGTTGGCGGCGCATCGGCAGGCTGCGATGGAACCACAATGACTTCAGGCTTGATTTCGGGAGGAGGCGGTGGCGGCGTACGCAGAAAAAACCACCACGCGGCAGCGCCAAGCAGCAGCAAAAGCACAGCGGCCCCGGCACCGATAATAAGGAGTTTTTGCTTTTTTCCCGCTTTGGGATCAGGAGGAACCTCGGCAGGAAGCTTTTTGTCGCCCTGCACGGCCGGGCTGGCGGCTTCCTGCTCTTCCTTCAGAAAAGGGGCATCGTCAAGATCCAGTTCCACCTTGCGTACGGCCGGATCCGGCCCCAGTGAAATCTGCATCTCGTCCCTGGCGGGAGCATCTTTGACGTCAGTCTTGTTTGCCACAAGATTCTCCTGACCGCCGCGTGGGGGCATGCCGCCCGCAGGAGCGCCCCTGCACCGGATCAGCCGAAGATTTTGTCGATCTTCTGTTTCATGGTGTCAGCAGTGAACGGCTTGACGATGTAGTTGGAAACCTTGGCCTGCACGGCTTCGATGATGTTTTCCTGCTGGGCTTCGGCCGTGACCATAAGAAAGGGGATGTGCGCGAACTGTTCGCTGGCGCGCACCTTGCGCAGAAGATCAATGCCCGTCATGTTGGGCATGTTCCAGTCAGACACAATGAAGTCTATTTTTTCGCGGTTGAGCACTTCCCATGCGGTGGTGCCGTCATCGGCCTCCACCACGTTCTGAAAGCCGATCTGGCGCAGGATGTTGCGCACGATGCGACGCATGGTGGAAAAGTCGTCAACCACAAGAACACGCATGTTGGGATTATAAGGCATGTTGAAAGCTCCTTAACGCCTGCGGGGGCGCCGTAGCGGGGCTTGCCGCGATGTTCGCGTCGCCCGGTGCATCGTTATATGTCAGCGTCCTCACCATACAGGCTGACGAATTCTTTGCGCAGACGGCTCAGGGCCTGTGAATGCAACTGTGAAACGCGGCCTTCAGTGATGCCCATGACTTCAGCAGTTTCACGCATATTCAGCTCATCAGTATAGTAGAGCGACAGTACCAGCTTTTCCCTTGGCGTCAAGCGGCCTATAAGCGGGGCAACTCTTTCCACCAGTTCACGAAAGGCTGTTTTGCGGTAGGGTTCTCCATCGGGTTCCTGAGCGTCACCCGAAATGGTGTCCTGTATGGCGTCCAGTGAAAGCCAGAGCTGGTTTTGCAGTGCTTCAAGCCCCTGACGCACGTCCCGCAGGGGAAGGCCGGTAATGACCTGAAGTTCTTCCTCTGTGGCCTGCCGTCCATGCTCGTGCTCCACCTTGCGCATGGCTTCGTCAAGAATGCGTACGCGCTGGCGCAGAGAACGGGGAAACCAGTCCAGTCTGCGCAATTCGTCCAGCATGGCCCCGCGAATGCGGCTTTCGGCGTAGGTTTCAAAGCGTATGCCCAGTTGCGGGCGAAACTTGCCCAGGGCTTCCATAAGGCCGAGCGTTCCTGAGCTGATAAGTTCGCCAAGCTCAACGCTGCGCGGCAGTTTGGCCTTGAGGCGCAGGGCCAGAAAGCGGATTTTGGGGCCATAATGGCGCACCACGGCTTCCTGCTCTGCCGGAGAAAAGTTTTCCCAGGCGGTTGCCCCGGTTTCGAGCGCTTCCCAGGGGCCGGGGGGCTGCGCTTGAGCTGTTCCGGTTTTCATATTGCTGTCCTTCCGGTTTTGCCTCTCTCACCCCGTGGCATTCTGGATGCCGGTTCTGCGCCGCTGCCCCTGCCCGCAAGGCTGTGCAGGACGCGTTATTCCACGTCAGGGTTCATGTCGGGACGGGGCTGATGCCCGTCTGCCGCGGTCGAGATGCCTCTGCTGAAGCAGGGCGCTCTTGAAATATTCTAGCGGAAAAGCAGTTTTTTCCAGAAAAATTTGATGTTGCCGTCAAGGTTTTCGGGCACATCCCATTGCGTGATGCCCTGCGCCAGTTCCATGACAGCGCGTGACGCCGGGCTTTGCGGCTCGCTGACGCAGAAGGGCAGCTGCTGCACCACGGCCTTGCGCACACCCGTATCACGCGGGATGACGCTCACCAGTTCCAGCGAAACGCCGCTCAGGAAATGGTCGCATGCCTGAGCCAGCCGCACAAACATTTCCTTGGCGGTCTTCTGGTCGGGGGCCATGTTGACGCATACCCTGAAGCGCTCCACACCGTGATTGGTCTTGAGAACCTTGATAAGGGCGTAGGCGTCCGTAAGGGAGGTCGGCTCCGGGGTGAGCACCACGAGGCGTTCCTGGGCAGCCATGTTGAAATACAGGACGTTGTCGCTGATGCCTGCGCCGGTGTCTACAATGAGGTAGTCAAGGTCGTCTTCCAGTTCGTCCACGGCGTCGAGCAGTTCCAGCTTCTGACCTGTCGAAAGGGTGAGCATTTCGCTCATGCCCGAAGAGGCCGGCAGGATGGAAAAGCCGTAGGGCGTGGGAAAAAGAATGTCGCTGACGCTGGCGCCCTCGTGGAAGAGGTGAAAAATGTTTTTCTGCGGCGTGAGGCCAAGCACCACGTCCACGTTGGCAAGCCCAAGGTCCGCATCAATGAGCACCACCTGTTTGCCAAGCTGCGCAAGGCAGATGGCGAGGTTGACCGAGATGTTGGTCTTGCCTACCCCGCCCTTGCCGGAAGTGACGGAAAATACCAGGGGGAATGTGCCGCTCATCTGTGTGCTCCGCATAGTTTAGGCCGTGCTTAAGCCGCCTGGCCGGGGATTTGCCTTTTAAAAATCAGTCGCCACACCAGCGGCTCTGTGGCCGGGGCAAGGCTCTCCTTGAGTTCCGCGCCATAGGACAGTGCCGATATGGGCAGGCCGGCTGCGCACGCCACGTTGACTATAGTACCAAAGCTCACGGCTTCGTCCAGCTTTGTCCACACGAGGGACCCCGGGCCGTCGCACTTGTAGCGGTGCAGGAATGCCTGAATCTGCACGGCATCGCAATAGGGCGAAAGCGTCAGATGCGTGGCGACGTCCACCTGTGCCAGACCCATTTCCTCACGCCACCGGGGGAGGTTTGTGGTGCGGTCAAGGCCGGGAACGTCAATGAACACGGCGTCGGCGTCGGCAGTGGCCTTCAGCGCTTCCTGCATGGCGGCCTTGTCCGGGGCTTCAACGTAGCTGAAATTTGAAAGCTCTGCCCAGTGGCGCAGCACCAGGCGGCCGTTGCCACGCAGGCAGTCGGCATTGATGAAGGCGATGCGCGCCTCAGGCTCGGCCTTGCGGCGGTGCAGGGCAAAGCGCAGGGCGGTAGTGGTCTTGCCAAAGCCGAACGGCCCCGCCATCAGGTGCAGCCGCTGATTCCAGTACGCCGGGCCCCAGCCCTTGACCGGAACCATGCCGCACAGGCATTCCAGCACCGATGCGCCGGGCTGCGATACCAGCCGCTGATACAGATCCACGGCCACTGCGTCTGAAATACCCTCGCGTTGAAGATACTCAAGGGCGACGCGCTGCCGGGGCGTGAGGCGTTCCAGCTGAATGGCGGGCTTCATGAGGGCGAAAAGCTGATCCTTGATCTGCTGCCACTCCTTGTGCCATTCGCCCCAGCCGCCGGGAACCCCGCTGACGGGTGCGCCGTTGCCGGACTGGGAACGCTCCATCCCCGCCGTGATTTCATGGCAGACCTCACCGTTTTTGCGGTAGGTGCGGTTGCCCAGGATGACGGCGTCTGGCCCCATTTCGGCCTTGATTCTTGCCAGAATCTCCTGCGATGCGGCGCCGGTGAACGTCTTTACCTGCATGGCCTTTCCTTTGACTGGCGACGACAGCGCCGCCCGTTATTGCCGTTGTGCCGTATGTTTGACAGCACACTGACTAAATGCAAATTAGGGGCCAAGCTGAAAATGCGGCCCGGCAAAGAGCGCATGCGCCTGCGCGCCGTGGCCCGAACCTGCGCCAGAGCACGGCATGAAAAGCTGTGCCGGCAAAGCCGGCAGGCGCAGTGTATGGGTAAACAGGGGAATTTTGACGGCGCAGGGGTTGCCCCGCAAAGGTCCCCCTGTGCGAATTCGTGGCTTCGCACAGGGGGCGGGGCGGCGGGGGCATATGGGCCGTTCCGGTTTTGCAGGGGAGTGCGTCCGGTGGCCCCGGGCAGGCCGCACAGTGTTGCTGCCCGTCTACCGCCCCGGATTCAGGGCAATTTGACGTTGAAAATGCTCTGCTGACGCGGAGGCCGCAGCCGCCATCAGGTGGCGTGGATTCTGGCGAAAACCACGTTTTTTTGCCAGAATGATGCTTTTGAAACAGGGAGTGTTTCAAAAGCAGGATGTTCTAGGTGGAAAAGACAGAGCCGATTTTTTGAAAACAGGTTGAGATGTTCTTGAAAACCTCACGCTGCTTGTAAAAACAGTCCACCACAAGCGGGTCAAAAAGCACGCCTTTGTTGTCCATTATGTACTGGGTAGATACGGAATGAGGCCATGCGCCTTTGTATACGCGGGCGAATCTGGTGGCGTCGTATACATCGGCCACCGCCATGAGCCGCCCGACAAAGGGGATGTCATCGCCCTGCAGGCGAAGGGGATAGCCGGAGCCGTTCCAGCGTTCGTGATGCGTGCGGGCGATTTCTTCCGCGAACTGAAGAAAGCGTGAATCGGAGATAAGCCGGAGATTGTGGAGCAGATTGCTGCCGTGCAGGGTATGGGTCTTGATGGTGTCGAACTCCTCAACAGTGAGAAGGCCGGGTTTTTGCAAAATGGCGTCAGGAATGCTCACCTTGCCGATATCGTGTAAAATTGCTGCCTTGCTCAACTCCTTTATATCCTGCCCGGTCAGGGGGGCTGTGGCGTGCCGCTGCATGGCGGGAACTTCCAGCAGGGCCTTGAGATAGCGCGCCACACGCAGCAGATGCCCGCCGGTATCCGGGTCTTTCATGGCCGTCAGGGTTGCCATGCCTTTCAGAAAGATATTTCTGGAATACGACATGTGGGCGCTCAGGTGCAAAAGGGCTTCTTCGGTGCGGCACTGCCCCAGGGTGGCTGCAACACGTATGGCAAGCTCGTTGTTGGTCACGGGGTGCGCAAGATAGTCGTAGGCTCCCGCGTTGAAGGCCGCCTCTTTGTCCTCAAGAAGAGAGCTGTGGGCAGACAGCACAATGACGGGCGGTCTGGACGACAGCTCGATGGCGGAAAGACGCCGCAGAAAAGCATACCTGCTTTCGCTGCGGGCGTTGCTGCAAGGGGAAAACAGAACGGCGCGGGGCGCCCGGGCGCCAATATCGCCCAGGGCTGCGTCTTCACAGGAATGGTGAATGAGGGTGCACCCGGGCAGGGCCTGGCGCAATTGGTCGATCAGGGCCGGAGTCATTCCTACGGTTACAATCAGCGGCGTATGCATGCGCGTTTCCCCATAAGGTCATTGGCGGCTGACGGTTACTTGCCGCGCAGGTCGTCAACCAGATTTTTTAGCCCGTCAGTCTGTTCGGACAGTTCCACCACTGCCTGAGCGCACATGTGCATGGCTGTCGCGCCTTCGTCGGCCATGCGGTTTATTTCGTCCAAAGCGTGGGTGATCTCTTCGCTGGCTGCGGACTGTTCTTCAGCCGCCGCGGCGATATTGCGCACCTGATCCGCCACGGTGGCCACATTCTGCACTATTTCCACCAGCGACTGGCCGGATTTTTCCACAAGCACGGCCGTGTCGTTGAGTTCGCTGGAGGTCTGTTCAACAGCGCTGATGCTGTCTCTGGTTCCCTGCTGTATGCCGCTGATGGCGTCCCCCACTTCCTTGGTTGCGTTCATGGTGCTTTCGGCAAGTTTGCGCACTTCATCAGCCACAACGGCAAAGCCGCGTCCGGCCTCTCCGGCACGGGCCGCCTCAATGGCTGCGTTGAGGGCCAGCAGGTTGGTCTGATCCGCAATGTCCGAAATGACCGTCATGATGGCCCCGATGCTTTCCGCCCTTTCGCCCAGAGCTTCCATATAGCCTTTGAGGCGCTGGGCATCGGTCTGCACGATGGTGATGGAATCCACTGACTGGCGGACGATGGATTCGCCGTCCAGGGCGTTTTCCCGCGCGAGATTGGCCCCGTCAGCGGCTACGCCCGCATTGCGCGCCACTTCAAGCACCGTGGAGTTCATTTCTTCCATGGCCGTGGCTGACGTTGCCACGCGCTCGCGCTGGATGTCGGTTCCTCTGCTGGATTCCTGAATCTGGGCCGAAAGTTCCTCGGTCGCCGTGTACAGGCGGGCGGTGACGCCCTCGATGTTTTCGGCCGTCAGCAGAATGGCCCGGTGGCTTTCTTCGGCCTTGCCCTTGGCGGCATTGGCCTCTTCGGTGGCTTCCGCGGCCAGCCTGCTTTGTTCGCGGGCCGCCGCGCTCTGTTCTTCAGCCTCGGCAATGCGGTGGCGGAGGTTGTCCACCATGCGGGCAAGCGCATCGGCCAGTTGCCCGATTTCGTCCGAGCGCTTCAGGCTGAAGTCCTGCCCCAGATCGCCGTCAGCCACGCGGGTTGCCTTGCCTGCGATGCTCATCAGCGGATTGGCTATGCCCCGCTTGGTGGCAAGGCCGTAGAGCGAGCCGAGCACAAGGGCCAGACCCAGCAGCACAAGGCTGTACAGGCGGCCTCGTTCGTAGGTGACTGTGGTTTCCGTCGAACGCCGCTCGGCTTCGTGCATCATGGCCGTGCCAAGGTCGCCCATCATGCTTTCAACATTGTCGGCCTGCTCACGCATCCTGGTCAGAGCATTCAGCATCTGTTCTTCGGAGGACGAATCGGCCTTTTCAATAAGCTCCTTGTACCCTGAATCCAGTGCCGCAAACGCCTGATGCAGCTTTTGCAGCAGCAGCCTGCTGTTTTCGTCGGTAGTGAGCGGCTCAACCTTTTTCAGCGCCTCGACAGTCTGGCTGGTGTAACGGTGATAGTTCTGCACATATCTCGGGCGGACATCCGGGGGGAAAAGGATGACGTTGTAAAGCGCCCGTACGGCCGAGAGCATGTTGATATTGGCCGTGTTGGCGTAATCAAGGCCGTGCAGGTCAATGAAATACATGTTGTCGGCCTCGTCGCTCACCAGGTTGAGCTGGCGGATGCCCCAGAAAGCGATGCCTGTCATGCAAAGCAGCAGAAGAACAATCAGGGCGGTAATTTTTGTGCCCACTTTCAGGTTGGAAAAAAAGTTCATCACATCCTCCTTGCAAAAAGTGCTGGCAAAATTTGGTGAGTGCCGGTATCCACTTGATTTTTGTGAAGTTCGGCAAAACACCGTCCGGCTGCGTGGTGCAGGGCGGGTACTGCTCGTGGCCCGGCAGGGCGCGCGACCCTCCGCGCTGTGTTTTGTCCTCTTTGTGCAGCATCTGATGCTTCCATCTGGCGCGTGCGGACACGACTGGTGTTTGCCCGGGCCGTACAATTGCCTCGTAACCGGAGCAATTCTGACTTTTTACAGTGATATATCACCGTAAACTAGTTAGAGCAAGGCTGTTAGGATATTATGGTGAGAGGTAGCTATATGTTAAGAAGCAATCTTAAAAAGATAATGAACGATAAGAAGGTGACGTATAAAGAGCTTGAAGCGCGAACTGGTTTGTCGAGTCAAACTATAACACGAGCGAGAAACCATCTTATTATCGATTGCCGGATGTCCACACTTCTGAATATCGCCCAGGCGCTGGATGTAAAAGTTAAAGATTTGTTTTCGGAATAGCCTGTTCTGGAGAAAACAACATTTTGTCTGGTTTCAGTTTTAGTTTATTTTTGGGTATCCTTTTAAAATTAAATAAATTTTATGTGTTCTTTATATAATCTTATCTTTATGCCATGTCTTTTTATCATGTTATTTTAGTCAAATACGCGAGAAGTGTTTGTGATTGATAAAAAAATTCAATGTTTCTCCTGCTTTGGCTCACCGATAAACATCCCTTGCCTGCGGCGCACCATGCCGCTCTGACCAGAAAGCACCATCAAAAAACTGACCGTCTTCTTGTGCCGGGGCAGACAGCTGTCATGGATGGTAATATATTGCCATGTTGTGTCAAGAAAATTCCGCTATACTGGTAGAATGGAAAAATATCCTTATTTAAATGAAGCTGTTGCCAATGTTTTGAAGCAAAGGCGCGAAGCTCTTGCCATGAGCAAGCGCAAGTTGTCCGAGCTTGCGATGATAGAGCGGGCTTATATTACCGGGCTGGAGAACGGTAAATGGAATGTGACATTAAACGTTTTGTTTTTCTTGAGCGAGGCGCTTGGGGTTGAGCCTGAGAAATTTATCGGGCTGGTCAGGGATGAAATTGAAAGTTTGAAAAACCGGAAGGGGCTGTAACAATAACATCGTTACAGCCCCTTTCGTGGAACAGAGCCTTGTACTGAAGGCGGTCAGTTTTTGCCGTTCTGTTCAGGCCGTTTCCGGCCTATTCCGCAGCCACGCTGCCCACAGACTGAAGCCGGATATCCGGGGGAATTTCGGCTTGCGAAATGACCGGAACCGAGGGCAGAAAGCGCGTGACAAGCTGGGCCAGATGCGGGCGGATGACGGGGTTTACCAGCAGCACGGGCTGGCCGTCGGTGTTGACGGCGTTTTCCACGGCAGAGCTGATGTTCTGCACCAGCCGCTGGGCCGAGGCCGGATTGAGCGAAAGAAAGGTCGCTCCCGTATCTGCCTGTCGCACACCTTCCTGCACCATGCGCTCGGCATTGGGGGCAAGGGTAAGCACGGGCAAGGTTCCCTGGCTGTCCAGATAGGGCCGCACGATGGATCGGGCCAGTTTTTCGCGCACGTATTCTGTCAGCATGTCAGGATTTTTTATGCCTGCGCCAAAGTCGCCCAGGGTTTCCACAATGGTGAGCATGTCGCGTATGCTCACGTTTTCACGCACCAGCAGTTGCAGTACCTTTTGTACCGTGCCGAGGGGCAGCACGCCGGGCACAAGGTCTTCCACGGCCTTGGGCGAATGCTTTGCCACGGTGTCCAGCAGGCCCTGAACCGCCTGACGGTCAAGGAAGTCGGCCAGATGGCGCTTGAACACTTCCGTCAGGTGGGTGGCAATGACAGTTGCCGGGTCAACCACCGTATAGCCCGCCAGCATGGCTTCTTCGCGCTGGCTGTCGGGTATCCAGAGCGCGGGCAGGTTAAAGGCCGGTTCGCGTGTTTCTATGCCGTGAATCTTGGTGGTCACGTTGCCGGGATCCATTGCAAGAAAATGGTCGACAAGAATTTCCGCCGAGGCCACCTGATTGCCCTTGATCAGCAGTGAATACTGGCCGGGCTTGAGCTGCAGGTTGTCACGCAGGTGCAGCGAGGGAATGACCACGCCCATATCCAGCGCAAACTGCCGCCGTATGGAGCGTATGCGCGCCAGCAGGTTGCCGCTTTGCTCTTCATCCACCAGAGGAATGAGGCCATAGCCCACTTCAAGTTCAAGCGTGTCCAGAGGCAGAAGGGCCTGTACTTCTTCGGGGGTATCGGCCGTACCGGACCCGGACTTGGCCTTGCTTTCCTTCTTTTCTCTGGCTTCGGCATCGGCGTCATCCTTTTCCGTAAGGCGCGCCACCGAGAAAATAAGGGCGGAGATGACCAGAAAAGGAATGGTGGGCAGACCGGGAACAATGGCGAAGAGCAGCAGCACGGCCGAAACCATCTTGAGCGCGCGGCTGTTGAAGGTAAGCTGGGCCAGAAATTCTTCGCCCATCTTGG
>CAJMLK010000001.1 GCA_905214305.1 uncultured bacterium | reverse complement strand
AAATGCGAGAAGGCAGGCTTTTGCCTGCCGTAAGCGAGCATTTCAAGTGTTAAATTCTCTAGTGGCTGCCGGGTTTGAGCGGCGGAGGAAGGGATTTTTTGCGCACATCAGCGCGGGCTGCGCGGCGAGAAAAACGCCGGGCCAGATGGGGTTTTTCCGGGAGCGCGTCCGCAGGGCGGCTTTCAGCCCCGTTTTCGCCTCTGCCGGCAAAGGCCGTGGGCACGGCAAGGGTTCCGGGGGTCCTGAGTCCGGCGGCCGCGCTGCCGTCCCGTTGCCGCAGGTGTGAATGCAGGGCACACATCAGCGGGGCCAGCTCCGTATGCTCTTCGTGAATGCCCGGCCCATAGAGATGCCAGCGCCCCTGCCCGTGGGCCACCTTGCGCACGGCGCGCAACTGGCGTTCACGCATGCTCAGGCTTATGCGCCAGTCCCCGCCGGGGGTATGCAGCAGCAATGCCTCGCCACCAGCCTCTCCCTGACCGCGCGCGGTCACCTCAATCCAGAATCCGCCGGGATATCCCGCCAGACGCAGCAAGTCGCGCAGACCCGCCAGAGCAATACGCAGATGCTCGCTGGAGGGCATATTTTTCTGATCCTGCCGCAATTCCTCTTCCATAAGACGTATGCGCTCCTCACATTGAGCGCGTTCATCCTCAAGAGTAAAAAGACCACGCTTCATCAGGCGCACGCAGAACACCACCACCAGCAAAAACACGGCGCCGGCCGCGGCCCATTCCCAGGTCATATATCCTCCGCCACAGGGCTGCCGCCCGGTATATCCTGTAAAGTGTCACTGCAGCGGCCCCGACTGTCAAGCGCGTTGTGCAGGCTTTTTCGGCCTGCCGTATCTCTAAGCCTGTCCGGCCCTTCCCTTTTTTTGGGCAAGTATGTATCGTGGACAATAATAGCATATGGAGCGCACGTTTCCCATCATGGCGGTCAGGACCACGCCTGCGGAAAACGCCCGTCCCCTGCGCCGATCAGCCAAAACCTTCCGGCTGAACCGGCAGATCGGGCACAGCCGCACCCCTTGCCCCGCCTTCGCTGCACAGCGTTCCTTCCCTGGTTTCGTTCACCCGGCCCGCGCCGCGCGCGCCAGCCACATCGCTTACTAAGGGAGAAAACCATGCCTACCCCACTGGAAATGCAACGCACTTTTGCACTCGTCGGCACCGGCGGCTGCGGCAAAACCTCTCTTGCCGAGATGCTGCTGTTCAATGCCGGAACCACCACCCGCATGGGCGCCATTGAAGAAGGCACCACAAGCCTCGATTACGAGCCGGAAGAAACCCGGCGGCGCGGCTCGGTACAGCCCGCCTGCGCGACCTACATGTGGAACAAGAACCGGCATTTCCTGCTGGACATTCCCGGTGACGGAAACTTTACAGGCGATATGGAATGCCTGCTCAAGGGTGTGGACAGCGTGGTTTTTGTGCTGGACGCCGTGGACGGCGTGCGGCCCCTGGCAAAAAAATTCTGGAGCATGGTGCGGCAGGCCGGTCTGCCCGCCATGATCGTCGTCAACAAGCTTGACCGTGACCGTGCCGACTTTCAGATGACCTTTGATGGCCTGAACGCTCTGGGCATCAGGCCCGTGGCCCTGCAACTGCCCATCCGCCAGGGCGAAACATTTTTGGGCATGGTAGACGTGCTCTCCGGCAAGGCGCACATGTTCAAGGCTGACGGCGGCACGGCAGAAGCAGAAATTCCTGCCGGGCTTGCGGACGATGCCAGCCTCTTGCGCGATATTACTGTGGAAAACATCGCTGAAAGCGATGAAAACCTTATGGAAAAGTATCTGGAAGAAGGCAGCCTGCCTCTGGAAGACCTGCACAGCGGCCTGCGGGCAGGCGTTATCAAGGGCGAGCTTATCCCCGTCCTGACCTGCTCGGCACTGGAAAACAAGGGCGGCGGCGCGCTGCTCAATGCCATAGAAGCCCTGCTGCCCTCTCCGCTGGACTGCCCGCCCTTTGAGGGCGAGGGCGGCACTGTCCGGGCGGCTGATCCGGACGGCCCGGTGGCCTGCTTTGTGTTCAAGACCCTGGCCGATCCGTTTGCCGGGCAGCTTTCGCTGCTGCGCGTTCTTTCCGGCACGATCAACGGCGATGTCAACCTCAGGAACATGCGCAGCGAAGACAACGAACGCCTGGGCAGCCTGCTTTATCTCACGGGCAAAAACCAGACCCCCTGCAAGGAGCCTGTAGGCCCCGGCGCCATCGTGGCCGTGGCCAAGCTCAAGAACACCCGCACCGGTGACACCCTTTGTGATGAAAAGGCCCCCTTTGTGCTGCCCATGCCGCAACTGCCGCCGCAGCTGATCACCTACGCTCTGGCCCCCAGGGAAAAGGGCGAAGAAGACAAGGTCTATGCGGCCATGCAGCGCCTGCTGGATGAAGACATCACCCTCAGGCTCGGTCGTGACGGCGAAAGCGGCGACATTCTGCTTTCAGGCATGGGGCAGTTGCATATTGAGCTTTCTGTCGAAAAGGCCAGACGGCGGTTCAAGGTGGATATCGTGCTCAAGACCCCCAAGGTTCCCTACCGCGAAACCGTGCGCGGCAAGTGCCAGGTACAGGGCAGACACAAAAAGCAGTCCGGCGGCCGGGGGCAGTTCGGTGACTGCTGGATAGAAATGGAAGGGCTGTCGCGTGGTTCCGGCTATCAGTTTGAAGATGCCATTGTGGGCGGCGTCATTCCCCGCCAGTACGTCCCCGCCATTGACAAGGGCGTGCAAGAAGCGGCGGCGCGGGGCTTTCTGGCCGGATGCCAGGTCGTGGACTTTCGCGTCAAGGTCTATGACGGCAGCTACCACACGGTAGACTCCTCAGAAATGGCCTTCAAGGTAGCAGGATCACTGGCATTTAAAAAAGCCATGGAAAGCCTCAAGCCCGTTCTGCTGGAACCCGTCGTGCTGCTGACGGTTTCTGTTCCTGACGAAAGCATGGGGGACGTCATCGGGGATCTTTCCTCCCGCAGGGGCAAGGTGCTCGGTTCCGACTCACAGGGGGGCAGCACAGAAATCAAGGCCCACGTTCCCATGAGCGAAGTGCTGCGCTACGCTCCCGATCTGCGCTCCATGACCGGAGGTCAGGGATTTTTCACCATGGAATTTGCCCACTATGAGGAAGCCCCGCAGCCTGTAACGGAAAAAATCGTGGCCGAATATCAGGCCGCAAAAGCTGCCGAATAAGCGCAGCCGCCCCGGCAGACCCGCCGCACCGCTGTAGTGATCGGGGGGCTGCCGGGCGCGCGCAGCAGCGCTTTGCAGCATGCGGCCCCTGCCCGGCTGCCAGAAGTTTTCTGTCCAGCACAGGCAGACCGTTCAAGCCTGCCTTTTGCAACCGCCGCCCGCGCATTGTCACGTGCGGGCGGCGGCATTTCTGTCTTCAATGCACTGTGGCTTCAGACACGTATTTTTTTGATCCGGCCAATGCAACTCGAGGCTTTTGATGATGTAATTGCCCTCCAACTAGAGCAGATTAACTTTGAGAATATACATCTCAAAGTTTAAGGCACGCTCAGGTCGGCGTTTAACCGCGCAGATAAACTGCGCTTGCGCCTCCGTAGCAAACGTCTGCTCATGCAGCCGCCAGAGCAATTTCAAAGTGAAATTGCTCTAATGCTCACAGCAAATATTACCCGTCAGGTATATTTAAATCTTTTTTTCAGGCCAGCTTTGCAGACAATGATACCACATGCGAGTTCTTTATGAAAAATATTGCAGCATTTTCTGCGATAACTGCATTTGCCAAAACCTGCTTGCGTGGCTCACAAGGTACACAGGCCGGTTTTTTTGGCAGATGCATACTGTTAAGAAAGAATAACTTTGCATGTAAAATAAAAATGTTATAAATATTTCTCCCCTTGGCAGACACGCCTGCTCCAACTGGAAAAGCCCTTCAAAACATAGCATTATAGTGTGATACGAGAGATCAACTCGCTAAATTTTGTATGCAATCGCATACTGAATTTAAAATTAAAAGCTTTACATATACTCTATGCAAATTTTACCGGGCCTGGACGTAGCCATTGCCAAGACCGTGCGGAGCCTTCGCACACGCAGCGGTCTGTCGCAAGAGCAGTTTGCCGACTTTGCCGGACTGTCGCGCGTATATATCGCGCAACTGGAAACCGGCGAGCGGGGAGCGTCTCTCAATGCGCTCATCCTTATTGCGCGCTCCGTGCGCATGAGCGGCTCAGAGCTGGTAGCCCTTATTGAAGAAGAAATAAAAAACCTGTCGCATTAGAGCAATGTTACGTTGAAGTCGCTCTGCTGACGCGAAGGCGGTAGCCGCCACCCGCGGCATAACTTCAGGCGAAAACTACGTTTTCCACCAGAATTATGCGCTGAAACAGGTTGAAACAGGGCGTGTTTCAAAAGCAAAAATGCGCAAGAGACAGATTGCCAATGTAACGGGTTACCTGCTTGGCGAGGATTTTCAGGAAAATCCCTGCCACCCAATGCGCGCTGGCAGGCTTTTGCCTGCCGCGAGTGAGCATTTCAAGAGATAACGGCACTGGAACAGGCATAAAAACTGTTTTCTCCATCTGCCCATACGTCCGCAAAAATTACATTTCCCCTCCTTCTGATCGCCACATCCATTTTTTCTGCCGCCGTCGCCGTTTTCACATCAGTCAGGCAGGCGCACCATCATGCGCGCCGCAGTATCTTTTTCCATAGTTTTTAAGCTTTGCATTTCTTAATAACTGTACAAATCCAATCTGTTTGCACTATCACAACATAATAATGCAACAGTCCTCGACCTTGTGCGTCTTCTTTGATAGTATCTATCCTCAATAAGGCCGCTCCCCGCAACCCGGCAAAAACATGCTTAAGGCAAGCCGCACGCGGAAGCCCGCGCAAGGGGCACAGCGCCACATACCACGCACAACAAATCAGAAAAGCTGATTTTCTGCCATATACGGACAAGCTGATGACAACACGCACCCCCCTTCTCTCCGCAGGCACGGAGCAAGCCGCCGCGTCTGAAATCCCGTCATTCACGTTTCGCCGCATGGCGGGCCTTGATCAGGCCCTGCTGACCGATGATGCCGAGTGGACGGGCCTGAACCGTCTGGATCCCAAACTGTGGATGGCCATGAGCTGCCCTGTGCGCGGTCTTGAGTTTGACCCACAGACGCTGGCGCTTCTTGATGCCGACAACGATGGCCGCATACGGGCCAAAGAAATCCTCAATGCCGTGGACTGGGCATGCAGACGCGTGACCCGCCCGTCGCTGCTCAGACAGCGCCGTCCTGACCTGCCTCTGGACATCCTGCGCGACGACACGCCCGAAGGCAGGGAACTGCTGGCAGCCGCGCGCCTTGTGCTGGAAAAGACCAGTGCCGAAAATAAAACCAGCGTTACCCGTGCGCAGGCTTCTGCCGCCCTCAGTGCCGCCGCCGGATACGCCTTTAACGGCGACGGCGTTATCCCCGCCGCATCGGTGGACAGGCAGGACGCTGCCGTGGCTGCCTTTATCACCACCGGACTCACGGTGGTGGGGGGCATGCGCGACGATTCCGGCGCGCCGGGGCTGAATGCGAAACTTGCAGAAATTTTTCGTAACGACTTGCAGGCCATACGCCAATGGCGGCAAAAAACCCGTCAGGCGGACCTGCCCCTTGGCAATGACACGGCCGAGGCATGGAGCCTGTTGCAAAGGCTTGGCCCCAAGCTGGACGATTACTTTGCTCGCTGCCGCATGGCCGCCTTTGCCCCGCAAGCCCTTGCCGCGCTGAACGAAGAAAATGAGCTGAACGCGCAGGAAGATCGCGATGCAGAGATTTTTTCCATGGAAAATCTCGCCCGTCGCCCGCTTGCCAGAATAGCCGCCGGGCGTTCCCTCAGCCTGACTGAAGGCATCAATCCCGCGTGGGAAAAAGACATGCGGGCCTTTCGCCGCCTGTTTGCCTCCATGCTGCCGCAAGCCGCGGCCCACAAGGGGCAGGAACTTCAGCTGGATGAGGAAGGCTGGCATGCCATCCGTGACCGCTTTGCGCCCTATGCCGCGCTGCTGGCGGAAAAGCCATCCCTTCCCCATGCGCCGAAAAATGCCGGGCAGGCTCCTGTTCCGGGCTTTCCTTCACTGGCTGCGGCCCCTGCCGACGACGATCTTGGCAGAGCCTTTCTGCCCCTGAATCCCGAAGAAGTGGCCGACAGGCTTTCGGATGAAGCCCTCGACGAGCTGCTTTCCCCCGAAACAGAAAAAAGCTTTGCCGCGTATGTGGCCCGCGATCTGGCCGCGCCCCGCATGGACGCCCTGCGCGACCTTGAAAAGCTCATCCTGCTGCACGCCAATCTTTATACTCTGCTCATGAACTTCGTTTCTTTTGCGGACTTTTACGAGCCGGGCAACAAGGCCATCTTTCTGGCCGGAACACTCTATATAGATAGCCGCTCCTGCTCGCTTTGCGTGCATGTGGAGGATGTGGACGCGCACTTGCGCCTTGCGGCCCAAAGCCACCTCTGCCTGCTCTATTGCCAGTGCAGCCGCAAAGACGAAAACGGGCAGGAGCAGACCATGACCATCGCCGCCGCTCTTACCGCCGGAACAGCTGATGACCTGATCAAGGGCCGTCACGGTGTCTTTGTGGATAACGCTGGCCGTGTGTGGGACAGCACCCTGCTGCGTGTGGCGCGCAATCCCATCAGCCTGCGCGAAGCCATGTGGGCGCCCTATGTGCGTTTTGCCGCTCTGGTGGGTGAACAACTGCAAAAACTGGTGTCCACCAAGGACACTGCCATCGCCAACGCATCTTCCAGGATGGCCGGTTCGCTGACAGATGGCAAAAGCGAACAGCCCAAGCCCGCAACCGTCAGGCAACCTTTTGACATTGCCAAAAGCGCGGGCATCTTTGCCGCCGTCAGCGTTGGCATAAGCATGGTCAGCGCGTCTTTTACCTACATTGCCAAATCGCTTTTTTCCCTTGGCTGGTGGTGGCCCACAGCTCTTTTTGTCATATTTGCCGCCATTTCAGGGCCATCCATGATTATGGCATGGTTTAAACTGCGCAGGCGCAGCCTTGGCCCGCTGCTGGACGCTTCTGGCTGGGCCGTCAATACGGGGGCGCCCATCAACCTGACCCTGGGCAAAACCCTCACGGCCGTGGGCGAAATGCCCCCCGGCGCGCAACGGTCGCTTGACGACCCCTACGGGCTGCCCGCACGTCTGGGGCATCCGGCGGCCCGCAAATTTCTTATGACCGCGCTGGCTGTCCTGCTGCTGGCGGCCGCCGGAATCGGCGGCTACTGGGTCTGGCGCGGCGAACTGCCTTTCGGCATAAGCCTGAAACATCAGGCGGCCGGGGCACACAAAGCCGGGGCAAAGAACGGCACTGGGGCTGAACAGCCGGATAAAGCCGGGCAGGCCGGTGAGAATGCGGCAAAAACGCAATCCGCGCCCGCAGGCTCCACCCCCGGAGCGGAAAAAGACAAAAATCAGGCCACGGGTCAGCCCCCTGCCGCAACTGCTGAAAAAAACTCCGCCGCGGGCGCACAGACGCCGCCTGCCGACAAGCAGGCCGAGGGGCCTCTTTCGGGGCTTGAAAAACTCTTGCCGGGCACGAACGTTCCTGCCACAACGCCACAACATCCAGAAAAACAAGGCAAATAAGGGTCACATGTATATTCAGGACTCTCGCATGGCCCTTATGGGCGCCGCTTCCGGGCAAAAATGCCCTCTGCCCCCGTGCGGACGCGACCGGAAGCAAACGGGCATGCCGCCGCCGCAACGGCAGGGGCATGGCTTCAGTAAATGGATGCATGCCGCGCAGGCCGCCGGACAGCAGATCGTACTTCTGTACTCGCCATTGCCCCAGTTTGCGGGCCGTGCGCTTGCGGACTGGTGCGACTATCTGCAAACGGCACTGCTGCCCTGGCTCGGCCCCCTGCAACTGGCTCACCTTCAGGCTTTCCGGGCGGGCGAGGCCGCACTGAGGGCGCGGTGCAGCCGTCTTCTGGCCCGCGCGCTGCTGGTGCGTCTTGTTATGGGCGCCGCGCAGGCCGCTCTGGCAGAATCGGAAAAAACCGCTGCGCCGTCCGTTTCCGCCACGCTCAACCATCCCTATCTGTCCAATCTGGGTTTTGAGGGGCTTGGCATGGATCACCTGGGGCGCCCGCTGCTGCCGGGGTGGCGCATTGCCTTTGGGCACAGCGGTCTGGCGGCCTTTTGCGCCGCGCGGCATCTCAGGGACGAGCAGTCCGCGGCCTTGCGCCGCCAGGTTTTCGATCCTGAAGAAACCACCCATCCTCGAGAAAAAAGCCGCCCCTGTCTGGCGCTGGACGCCGAGGCGCTGAACAGCCCGCCTCCTGCCGGGCGCGCCTTTACCGCCGGGGAAATGTCCGCGCCGCTGGGCGAGGCATTTCATGCGCGCGAAAGCCTGCGCCGCTGGACGGTAAAAGAAGCCCTGCTCAAAGCTGCCGGGCTGGGCCTCAGCCGCGACCCCTACCTCGTGCACAGCGGCCGCTACGGTCAGCGTCAGGGGCAGTCGCAATTTTACCACAAGGCCGACACGTTTCATTTTTCCGGCGAAAAACATGCGGAGGCCCCGCCGCCCTACAGGCACATCAACTGGCAGCTTGTGCCCTGTGCGGGGCATTGGGTCTGTGTGGCGGCCCCGGCGCAGCCCGGCCGTCTGCTGTCTGTAGCCGAACGCCCCCTGCGCGTGCACTGGCCCGCCATCCTGGCGGAACTGCCCAGAGCCTGAACCGCAGCGGCAGGCGGGTTCGGTGACAAAACAGGCCGGGTTACCAAACAGCTCCGGCCACAAAACAGCCACGGCCACCCGCAGCGGCAATCCTTTCCTTGCAAGGCGGGGCGATTTGCGGCACTCTCCGCCCATGCCGCGTTTTCATATAGTTTCGCTCTTTCCCGAATTTTTCAGTTCGCCTCTGTCGACGGCCCTTATGGGGCGCGCGCGCGAGGCGGGCCTTGTGGATTTTTCCTTTCATGATCCGCGCGATTTCAGCACCGGAAAGCACCGCCATGTGGACGATCGCCCCTACGGCGGCGGCCCCGGCATGGTCATGCAGGGCGAACCCCTGGCCGGGGCGCTGCGCTCCATTGAAAAGCCCGGTCGCATCCTGCTCATGGCCCCCGGCGGCCGCCCGTTCACTCAGGACATGGCACGGCAGCTCGCGGAAGAAGAGGACCTGACCATTGTCTGCGGGCGCTATGAGGGTATTGACGCCCGCCTGCTGGATATTTTTTCCATTGAACCCACAAGCGTTGGCGATGTGGTGCTCAATGGCGGCGAAACGGCGGCTTTGGCCGTTGTGGAAGCCGTTTCGCGCCTGATGCCCGGTTTTATGGGCAAAGAAGAATCCGGCGAAGATGAAAGTTTTTCAAACGGCCTGCTGGAATACCCGCACTATACCCGGCCCGAAACACTGGAAGGTCTGCCTGTTCCCCCGGTGCTGCTCGGCGGCGACCATGCCCGCATCGCGCAATGGCGACGGCAGCAGTCGGTGCGAACAACGCTGCACATGCGGCCCGACCTGCTCGACACGGCGCCTCTTACCGGCGAAGACGTGCAAACACTGGCCGAAATCCCGCGAGAAAGGCCGGGGCGCAACCTTTCTTTCTGCCTTGTCCACTATCCGGTGATGCTCGGCGAAAAAAAATCCGGCGCTTCCTCTTTGACAAATCTCGACATACACGATATAGCCCGAATTTCCCGCAGCTATGCGATGGGTTCTTTCCATGTGGTAACCCCCTTGCAAGATCAGTTGCGGGTGCTGGATGAAATTTTGCGCCATTGGACGCAGGGTCCGGGCGGCTCAGGCAATGCCGACCGGGCGCAGGCTCTCGGGCTGGTTTGCCCTGCGACCTCCCTGGATGAAGCAGTGGCGCATATGACCGCACGGCACGGTGTACGACCCAGACTGGTGGCAAGTTCCGCCGTCTGGCCCGGCAAGGGGAAAAAGCAGACTCGCACAGAGCCGCTCATGACCCCTCAACAAGTGCGGCAATGGTGCAGCCGAGGACCAGTCATGCTTTGCCTTGGCACGGCGCGGGGGCTTGCCCCCGAAGTGCTGGAACAGTGTGACGGTCTGCTTCGTCCTGTGCGGTTTTTGGGCTACAATCACCTTTCGGTGCGCAGCGCCGCCGCCATTCTGGCAGACAGAATTTTAGGCGACTATTGCTGATAAACCGGCGGCCTGAGCGCATCGGCGCCGCTACGCAACGACGCAACAATCCGCCCGGATTTGCAAGGAGTTCACGATGGATATCATCAAAAAGATTGAACGGGAAAACATGCGCTTGGATGTGCCCGCGTTTCGCTCCGGCGACACGGTGAAAGTACATCTGCGCATTGTGGAAGGCGAAAAACAGCGCATCCAGATTTTCCAGGGCAACGTCATCCGCGTCAAACGCGGCACCACCTGCGCCACCTTCACGGTGCGCAAGATTTCTGACGGTGTGGGCGTTGAGCGCATCTTCCCCCTCAACTCGCCCTTTATCGACCGCGTTGAAGTGGTCACCCAGGGCCGCGTTCGCCGCAGCCGCCTGTACTACCTGCGCGCCCTCAAGGGCAAAGCCGCACGCATCAAGCCGCGCGGCCGCTTCTGATAGCCTGCGGCATCAGAACAGATACAGCGCCTTTTTGACGGCGCGCCGTGGGATGGCGGGCAACCGCCCTCACGGTGCGCCTCTTGTGCGTTTGAGCGCCCGTTTTTTGGGATGTCCCCTCAGGCATCGTGCCAATGGCACAGGCATTTCACAGTCACGGCGTCTTTCAGCGGCACAGCCGCATCGGCGTAACGCCGCACAGCCGCATCAGCAGGAAATGGCGTGAAAAAACACCGCTCCCACCAGCAAAACCTTTTTGAACTGCCGGGCCTGTCTGGTGTTCCGGTTGCCGGACAAACTGTGCATGCGGGCATTGACGAGGCCGGGCGCGGCTGTCTGGCTGGCCCCGTGGTGGCCGGAGCCGTAATACTGCCGGGCGAATACGACCTGCCGGGGCTTACCGACTCAAAGGCCTGTACCGCCCGCCAACGCGACCTGCTCGCCCCGCGCATCAAGCAATGCGCACTGGCCTGGGGGCTGGGGATCATCTGGCCCGGCCGCATCGACAGCATCAATATCCTTCAGGCCACTTTCGAGGCCATGAGTCTGGCGGTACGCCATCTGCGCCTCACACCACAAATTTTGCTTGTGGACGGCAACAAGGTCATCCCCGAGCACGCCTTACGGCCGCAGTGGCTGGCAGGACACAGCAGTTCGCTGCCTGCACAGCGCGCCATTGTGGGGGGCGATGCAATGGAACCCGCCATATCCGCGGCGTCCATTCTGGCAAAAACCTGTCGCGACACCCTCATGACAAGTCTGGACAGGCGCTGGCCCGGCTACGGCCTTGCCGTGCATAAGGGCTATGGCACAAAAGAGCATTATGATGCACTGCGCCGTCTCGGCCCTTGCCCGCAGCACAGGCTGACTTTCAGGGGCGTCTGCGAAGAAGGCGCGGTGCGGCAACAGGCCAGTCTGCTATGAATCTGCGCCGCCTGCTGCCCGCCTTTCTTGCCGGAAAATCCCGCAAGACACCGGAAGGCACACCGCCCTCCAGTGTCGGCAGCACGGCAAAAACCGTAAAGCCTTCCGAGGCCGCCGCACACGCACCCGCCGCACATTTGCGGCTCGGTCAGGAGGGTGAAGAAGCCGCTGCCGGGCTGCTGGCCCGCAAGGGCTATGCGCTGCTTGCCCGCAACTGGCGGCAGGCCCGGCTTGAGCTGGACATGGTCTGCCGTGACGGCGACACCATTGTTTTTGTTGAAGTAAAAACTCGCAGCAGCGACCGCTACGGCGGCCCGGCGCATGCCGTCAGCCCGTCCAAACAGCGCGTCCTGTGCCGCGCCGCGCGCGCCTGGCTGGCAGCGCACGAGGCATGGGACAAACCCTGCCGCTTTGATGTCATCTGCGCCCTGCGCACTGGCGACACCCTGCACCTGGAGCATTTTTGCCATGCCTTCGACTGCCCCCCGGCTCTGGATAGTGGCTACGCCTCTTGGCAACCCTGGTGATCTTTCTCCCAGGGCAAGCGCCGTGCTGGCCCAGGCCGACCTCGTGCTGGCCGAAGACACGCGCCGCACCGCCCGCCTGTTCCGCGAATGCGGCATCGAGGCGCGCCGCCTGCTGAGCTTTTACGACCATAACGAAGCCGAAAGGCAGGAACAGGTGCTGCGCGCCCTGCGTGAGGGCCAGACCGTGGCCCTTGTTTCCGATGCGGGCACGCCCCTGCTGGCAGACCCCGGCTACCGGCTGGTGCGCGCCTGTCGCAAGGAGGGCCTGCCGGTGTCTCCCCTGCCCGGTCCCTCGGCCCCGGTGGCCGCCCTTTCCGCAGCGGGCCTGCCGCCCCTGCCGCACAGCTTTCTGGGTTTTCTGCCACGCGACGCCTCTGGCCGGGACGCACTTTTTACCGCCTTTGCCCATGTGCCGGGTTCTCTCATTTTTTTTGAGCGCAAGGACAGGCTCAAGGAAAGTCTCGCGCAGGCAGCCCGGCTGCTTGGCCCCCGCGAGGTGGCCGTTTGCAGGGAATTGACCAAGGAGCACGAGGAATTTATACTGACAAGACTGGAGCACAGCGCCAGCCTGCCCGATGACCTGCTGGGCGAGATCACCGTGGTTGTCGGCCCGCCGGAGCAGGTGGAGCGCAGCCCTGAAAGCGAAGTGCTTGCCCTGCTGCAACAGGAGGCCGAACTCGGCGACAAGCCGAGACAGACAGCCCGGCGTGTACAGGAGCAGGCGCGCGGCTGGAGCGTGAAGGAAATTTATGCCCTGCTGGCTTCGGATCAGGGCGCCCCGCGCAACCATTAACTACCGCAAGGCCGTCACACCGGCGAACATGCCGTGAACAGCGGCATCAGCCTCTGGCGCGGCGGCATCCCGCCCGCGCCGGGCAACATGCGGGCAGGATTGCCACATGTACCCCACTCGCATCGCACTTGCCTGCCTGAGCCGCACCTGCTGCATCAACGCGGGTACAACGGCCAGAGGCATGCAGCAGGTCGGTCTGCTCTTTGTGCTCAGTCCCGCCCTGTGCTGGCTCTACCCGGAAGGCGAGGCCCGCGCACGCGCCTTTGCCCGCTATGGCGGACACAGCAATACGCATCCCTTCATGATTCCGCTTTTTGTAGGCATTCTGCTTTCCCTTGAAGAAGAGATCGCCAAAGGGGCCCTGCCCGAGCTTGCCGTATCATCGGTACGCGAAACCCTTGCCACCACGCTTTCCGCTCTGGGGGACTCTTTTTTCAGCGGCACGCTGCTGCCGTTGTGGGCGCTGCTGAGCGTAAGCCTGCTGTTGTCGGGCCATACGGTGCTGACATGCGTGGCAGCCGCAGTTTTCTTTCTTGTTCTGCTGCTTTTCAGGGCCGGCAGCTTTTTTTCCGGCCTGCGGCACGGCATGCCCGTGCTGGTGCGCCTCAAACGGCTCAACCTCATCAACTGGGTGGACAGGCTCAAGATGGTCAATGCCGTGCTGGTAGCCCAGGTGATCTGGCATCTGCCCCTGAGCCGCATCAAGCCCTTCCCCTGGGATGTTTACATTCTGGGGGCGCTTGCTGTGCTTATAGCTTCCTGGATGGTGGCCCGCCTGCGGCTGCCGCGCATTCTGCTGTGGGCCATGACCCTTGGAGCCCTTATTCTCATGGACGTTGACCTGATAGGTATGTAGTATGTGCCTGACCGGCAAAACGGCGAAAGACTGCATCAGGCGAAGCCGCCGTGCTGCGCCGTCACGACCAACACACCTCGTCCGGCCCAATGGTCCGAGAAGGTGAGGAAATGGAAGAAACTATAGAAGAAACGTCACGAGGGCTGTCATTAAAGCTTTGCCTGGGCCTGCGCAACGGCCTGCATGCCCGCCCTGCGGCGCGGCTGGCGCAAGAAGCCCAGCGCTATGACTCAACCATACAGCTTATCAGCGATACCGGCGAAGTCGACGCCAAAAGCATGCTTGATATTCTTTCTCTGGCCCAGCCCGCCAATGCGGAACTGACCCTTCTGGCGCAGGGGCAGGACGCCCGCGAGGCCCTTTATGGTCTGGCCCGCCTTCTTAACACCATGCAGGACTGACATGGCCCGCGCGGTACTTTTCGGCACTCCCGTTTCTCCCGGCATTGCCATTGGCCGGGCGCGCTTCATGCACAAGCTGCGGCAGGATGAAGAGCGGCACATCACGCCCGCCGAAATCCCTGCCGAGCAGGAAGCGCTGCGCACCGCGGCTGCAAGCGTGCGCGCCTCGCTGCAGACCACAATGGACAATGTGCCGGAAGACCTGGCCGAATACCGTGACGTCATTGCCGCACAAATGGAAATGGCCCGTGATGCCAAACTGCTCAACGCCGCCCTGTCGCGCATAGAGCACAAACGCATTGCCGCCCCCTGGGCCTTGCGCCTCACGGTGGAAGAGCTGTGCGCTCTCTTCAGGGGCATGGATGATCCCTATCTGCGCGACCGTGCTCAAGATATCCGCGCCGTGGGCCTGCGCCTGCGCAAGCATCTTGCTACAGGACCGGCCGACGCCCCGGAAGCCGCCGACCCCGGTGTTCTGGTGGCTGAAGACCTTTCCCCTGCGGATGTGATGGAGCTTAACCTCGACTGCGTGCTGGGCATCCTGACCACAGAGGGCGGCCCCACTTCGCATACGGCCATCCTTTCACGCAGCCTGCATATTCCCTGTCTGGCGGGGGTTACCGGCCTTGTGGCCGTAGCCCGGGAAGACGAGCAGGTCATCGTGGACGGCCTTGGCGGCTGCGTACTGCTGGACCCGGACGAAGCCGATCTGGCCCGCTACGAAAGCCGCCGCCATGAATACATGGCCTGGGAAGAGCTGACCCTGCAAACCGCCCGCTGGCCCGCAGAAATGTGCGACGGTGTGCGCGTGGTGGTGCAGGCCAATCTGGAAAGCAGCGACGAACTGGCCGCAGCGCCCCTCAGCGGAGCTGACGGCGTGGGCCTGTACCGCACAGAATTTGCCTACCTCAAGGGCCGCTTGCCCGACGAGGAGGAACTGCTGGCAGAATACGCCGCCGTGGCGCAAAAAATCGCGCCGGAGCGCGTGGTTTTTCGCACGCTGGACGTGGGTGCGGACAAGATGCTGCATGCACAGGCGGCCCTTAAGGAGCCAAACCCGGCCCTTGGCCTGCGCGGCATACGTTTTTGCCTGCGCCATCAGGGCCTGTTTCGCACGCAGTTGCGGGCGCTCATGCGGGCGGGAGTTCAGGGCAACGTGGCTATCATGCTGCCGATGGTTTCCGGTCTGGACGAGGTGCAGCAGGTGCGCGGCATCATGCAGGAACTGCATCAGGAACTGACGGCCCGCGATCTGCCGCACGCGCCCCCCCTGCCGCTGGGTGTCATGATAGAAACCCCGGCCGCGGCTCTCATCTGCGATGCGCTTGCCAGAGAGTGCGATTTTTTCAGCATAGGAACCAACGATCTTATCCACTATATAATGGGGATAGACCGCAACAACCATCATGTGGCCTACCTCAACGAGCCGCTGCACCCTGCCGTGGTGCGCTCGCTCAAGCATATTATTGATGCCGCCCATCGTGAGGGCATAGGCGTTTCGGTCTGCGGCGAGCTTGCCTCCGACCCGTTGGGCATGGCCCTGCTGCTCGGCATGGGGGTGGACACCATCTCTGCCGCGCCGCGCTTTGTGCCGGGCCTGAAACACCTTATCCGCCAGCTCAAGTCCGAAACCTGCATGGAACTGGCCCACAGTGTGCTCATGAGCACAGACGTGGCCGCTTCCCGCCGTATGGTGCGGGAAACCCTGCACCAGACCCTGGGACCGGAGCTGGCCTTTCATACCACAAGCCTTTTGACCCACAGCCAGCCATGAGCCAGAAAACATCTCCTTCCACCATCGCCGTCAATAAAAAGGCCCGCCACCTCTATGAACTTTCGGAGTTCACCGAGGCGGGGATTGTTCTTACCGGTCCCGAAGTCAAAAGCATACGCGCGGGCAAGGTCAACTTCGTCGACAGTTATGTGGACTTCCGCCGGGGCGAAGCCTGGCTGGTGTCGTTGCACATAGCCCCCTATTCCAATGCGGGATATGCCCCGCAGGAGCCGGAGCGCGCGCGCAAGCTGCTGCTGCACCAGCGCGAAATCGCCAAGTTGGCGGGCATGGTGGCCCAGAAGGGTCTTACCGTTGTTCCCGTGCGCCTGTACCTCAAGCGCGGCAAAGTCAAGGTGGAGATCGCCGTGGGCCGCGGCAAAAAGCTGCACGACCATCGCGAAAGCCTGAAACGCCGGGCCGAAGAGCGCGATCTGGCCCGCGAACTGTCATAAGCGCCCTCTATGACCGCGCCCACCCATGCCTGACCCGGCATGGCTGACCCGGCATGGCGGCACAGCCCGCCATAGCGGCACAAGTAGAGCATTTTCGCATTGAGAATATCTGTTCTCAATGCTTCGAGGACGCCCGCTCCGGCGTTTAACCGCGCAGACAAGCTGTGCTTGCATCTTTGCGGCGGGCGACTGCTCATGCAGCCGCCAGAGCAGTTTCAAAGAAAAATTGCTCTGGATATTCGTACCGCCGGGCCGCATTTTGGAGCAGTTTCACCGTAAAACTGCCCGGCAGGCAAAAGCATGCGCCATCCACCACTGCAAGCCCCGCTTTTATGGCAGCTCTGCCTTTGCTTCTGGACAGGCGGCATAGCCGCAGCCGTATGGCCCTGGCAGTCCCTGCTGTGCCTTGCGCTGCTTGTTCTTGCAGACAGCCGCCTGTGGAAGGCGTGGCGCATGGCGTTCTGCATTTTTCTTGCGCTGGCCGGGCTGTTCACAGCGCGGTGGCAGCTGTACGGCAGCCCCTGGAATCACGAGCCTGCCCTGCATGCGCCGCCCCTCTGGCTGGCTGAAGCCCCCAAAGACATCCGCGTTTGCGGCACGGTAACCGACAGTCAGGGCCTGCCAGACCAGCGCCTGCGCCTGATCCTGTCCCACATGGCCCCCGAAGCCGCAACCGTGCCGGACACCACGCCGCACGGCGCGGACAGCCACGCCCTTTCTGCCACGACTTTGCCCGGCCTTGTGGCCCTTACCTGGGACCAGCCCACACTGCGCCCCCTGCCCGGCCAGACCCTGTGTCTGGGCCGCCGCCCCATGCCCATGCAGGGTTTTGCCAATGAGGGACAATCTGCCTGGGACCTGTGGTGGGCCGCACAGGACGTGCGCTGGCGTCTGTGGTCTCTGGGGGAGCGCGGCGATCCGCGCGTTTCTGGCGAAGGCGGACGCTCTGCCCGCTGGCGCGAGTCCCTGCGAGAAAAATTTCTGGCGGCGCTGCTGCCTCCTGCACCGCCCGCCGGATCGCTGCTGACAACTGAAAACAGTGAACCAGCGGCGGCCACAGCCCGCGATGCTGCCCCCGGTCAGCCAGAAAAGGCTCCCGGACAAACAGAAACGTCTCCCGACGGGCAGGCCGCATCTGATGTTAACGTGCAACCTGGCCACAAGGTGCAGCCCGGCACGGCCGCGCAATCCGGTCAGGAACGTCTGAGTCAGGGCAAGGCCATTGTGCTGGCCCTGCTCTTTGGCGACAGGCAGTACCTTGATCAGGCCACCCTGAACAATTTTGCCGCTGCCACTCTGGTGCACAGTCTGGCCCTTTCGGGCCAGCATCTTGTGGTTGCGGGCATGATCGGCCTGTTCTGCGTGCTGGCAGTGTCACGGCTGCGGCCGGGCATCTATCTGCGCCGCCCCAAAATCCTGTGGGTCATGCTGGCCTCACTGCCGCCCGCTCTGGGCTATCTGTGGCTGGGCAACGCCCCGGCGTCCCTGCTGCGCGCCACAGTCATGATGCTTGTGGCTGCCCTGTGGATGGCTGCCGGTCGCCCGCGCACAACTCTGGACGCACTGTGCGCGGCGCTCCTTTGCATCACGGTGTCCGCCCCGCTGAGCGTGCTTGATACGGGCCTGCAACTTTCGGCCCTGTGTGTGGCCGCCATCGGTCTGAGCCTGCCGTGGCTGCGGCGCATCATTCCCGCGCCAGCGCACGACGTGCAGGAACACGCCGGACGTGCTGCCGCATGGGGCCGCGCGCTCATGCGCATTTTTCTTGTTTCGCTTTTCATACAGATAGCCCTGCTGCCGCTCAACATGCTGCTTTTCGGCAATGCGGGCTTCTGGTTTCCCCTCAATGTGGCGTGGCTGCCCGTGGCCGATCTGGTCGTGCTGCCCTCTGCCGTACTGGGGCTGCTATGCTCGGCCATCGGGCTGGAAACGCTGGCGCGTCTGATTCTGGATGTGGCCGCCCTGCCCTGCCAATGGCTGGTGGATTCTCTGGGCTGGCTGGCCGAAAACGACCTGCTGGCCGCTCCAGCCATGCTGCGCCCGCACTGGACGGCCCTGCCCGCCTTTGCGGCTCTGCTTGCGGCCCTGGCATTCAAAGCCGGACGAGAAACCTTGCCCCGAAGTGCCGCGCGCCTGCTGCTGGCCGGTGGTGCATTATTGCTGGCAGGCCCGCTGCTGCGTGTGGAGCAGCGTCTTTCACCGGAAATACGGCTGGATGTGCTGGATGTGGGGCAAAGTCAGGCTGTGGCCCTGCGTCTGCCGGGACATATGCGCCTGCTGCTGGACGGCGGTGGCAGCGCCTCACCGCGCTTTGATCCCGGCAAGGCACTGGTGGCTCCTGTCTTGCTTTATAATGATGCGCCCCGCCTTGCGGCGGTGCTCAACAGCCACCCCGACCTCGACCACATGGGTGGGCTTGTGCATATTCTTGGACATTTCAGGGTGAGCGCCCTTTTCGACAACGGTCAGGACGGACGCGGCGACAGCGGCTGGGGCGCCCTGTGGGCGCAGACCAGACGCCTGCACAGGGCACACCCGCTGGCACAGGGTGATGTGCTGCAACTGGGCGATCCGTCCCAGCAGTTGCAACTGGAAATACTGCATCCGCCGCGCAGCGCCCTGACGGAAGCAAGTTCGCCGTGGACAGGAAACAACGCCTCGCTGGTGGCGCGCCTGACCCACAAGGGGCGGGGACTGGTTCTTATACCCGGCGATGCCGAACGCCGCTCCCTGCGGCACATTCTGGATCAGGGCATGGACGTGCGCGCCGAGGTTCTAGTCCTGCCGCACCACGGTTCGGACAGCAGTTATCTGGCGGACTTTTACAAGGCAGTGCAGCCCCGCATGGCAATAGCCGCCTGCGGCTTTGAAAACCGCTATGGCTACCCCGGAAAAAAAGTACGCGCATGGCTGGACAAGGCGGGCATTCCCCTGCTGTTCACCGGGCGCGACGGTCAGGTGAGCGTCACATGGCCGGGCAGCGGTCTGTCAGGGAGCGCTGAAAGCGGAATGCCCGCAGTGGCATCGCCGCGCGTTGAGACACAACGAAGCAATGCCGGGGCAGACCGTATAGCGCCGGGCGGCGTGCAGGACAACGGTCGGGACCGTTAAAGCACAGGGGGCAGGAACAGACGACCAGAGCATTTTCGCACTGGGAATATCTGTTTTCAAGGCTTCCAGAGCATTTAACACTTGAAATGCTCGCTTACGGCGGTTAACCGCGCAGACAGACTATGCCCGCGCGGTGGGCGTCTGCTCCCGTCTCCGCCAGAGCAACTTCCAAAAGAAATTGCTTCAGTAGCAAGAAAAAGAAAAAATGCGATCACGCGGCATGGTGCAGACCCGCATATCCCTGCAATGACACATGGCGCCTGCGACAACTTCAACCATTTTAACGGGGAAATTTATGCAATTCTATGCTGTTAACGGAAGCCCCAGAAAAAAATGCAATACAGCCACGGTGCTTGCCAAGGCACTTGAAGGCGTGGCCGCTGCCTGTCCCGAAGCACAGACAGAAATGCTGCATCTCTATGACTACAATTACAAGGGCTGCATAAGCTGTTTCGAGTGCAAGCGGCTTGGCGGCAAATCGTACGGCCGGTGCGCCGTGCGCGACGAGCTGGCTCCGGTGCTGGAAAAACTCGCTCTGGCGGACGGCATCATTTTTGGCTCGCCCGTCTATTTCAAGGGCATCACAGGAGAAATGCGGTCATTTTTCGAGCGTTTTCTTTTCCCCTGTCTTGTGTATGACGCCGAATATTCTTCCATCGCTCCCAAAAAGATGAAGACGGCCTTTATCTATACCATGAACGTTACTGAAAGCTTCATGCACGAGATGCACTACCCCGAACACCTTGGCGGCATGGAGTCTTTTACGGGCAGGATGCTGACCCCGCCCGCCGTGCTCTACGTCAACGATACCTACCAGTTCACGGACTACAGCAAGTACAAGGTGGAATGCTTTTCTGAAGAAGCCAAACTGAAACGCAGGCAAGAGGTTTTTCCGCAAGACTGTCAAAAGGCCTTTGAGCTGGGCATGAACATGGCCCGCGCCTGATCGGCTCTTTCTGCCGGAACAGGCGGGGTACTGCCGGAGCGCAAGGGCCGGAGCGCACGGGCCGGAGCGCAGCCGTTAAGGCATTTCACTGCTGCAATGCCTTAACGCTGGCAACGTGGGCAAAATACCGTGCCACGCCCTGCCACCCTGGCCTTTTCAAGAGACCCTGCGCAGCTTTTACATTTTTGCCCGCCGCGCCCATACACCGCAAAGGAGTTCTGAAAGGCTCCCACATTGCCGTCGGCGTCCCTGTAGTCGCGAATGGAACTGCCGCACTGGGATATGGACAGCAAAAGCACGTCCCGCAGGCAGTGCAAAAGGCGGAGGGCTTCCGCCCGCGTAAGCTCCGAGGCTTTCCGGCGCGGGTCAATGCCTGCGGCGAACAGGCTTTCGTCCGCATAGATATTGCCGACCCCGGCCAGAACTTTCTGATCCAGCAGCACGGCCTTGATGGCAGAGCGTTTCTGCGCAATGCGTTCCGCAAAGGCCGCTTCGGTCATCTCCAGAGGCTCTGGGCCAAGATCACGCCAGAACGGCCAGCGGGCAAACACTTCCGGCGTGCCTGCCAGCAGGGTTCCGAAAGCGCGCACGTCGTCGAAAAACAGGCGGCGCCCGTCGGTGGGCGAACAGGCATGGGACGCGGGCATGCCTGCCGCAGCGGCAACTGGCCCGTGTTCTTCTGCGGCCTGCCCCTGTGCAGCCGCAAGAGCGCCCACAGGCAGTGCTGTCAGATCAAAAATGCAGCGCGTATGCGTGCCGGGAGCGGTTTTTGCCGCATACGTCATGAGGCGGCCCGTCATGCGCAAATGCACGGCCAGCCGCAGGTCTTTCATGCCGCGCACCTCGGCATCTTCCGCTTTTTCCGGGTCAAGCAGCAGCAAAAGCAGCTTGCCACGGCGCGCCACATCGGCAATGCGGCATCCCCGCAGCCGCTGCAAGGGCAGGCTCAGGGGATGAAGGCTCGTGGCGCGCAAAACATGTGCATCAGCAATGATGCTGCCCTGCACATGGGGCCGCAGGGTGCGGGCAACAGTCTCTACTTCCGGCAGTTCTGGCATGGTCGTCCTCTGATTGGGCAAATGACATCAGGTAAATATAAGGCGCGCCCACCGCATGGCAAGATTGAACAGCAAATGCCCATAAATGAAAAACCCGCTTGCGCGGGTTCGTAGTTACAAAATACCGCACCAGGCGGGTTATTTTTCTGAAAGATAAATATCCAGCAGACCCTCTGGCGGATCAATAATGACAGCCGGGCCTTCCAGATCAAAGCCCGCAATAAATTCGGGCCGTGCCGGAAAAAGCACCTCGCGGTCGTCATCGGTCATGATCACCCAGACCTCAAGCCCGGCTGGATACTCAAAGTGGTCCAGTCTGCCCAGGCGTTTTCCGTCCGGTAAAAAAACATCGCCGCCCAGCAGGTCTTCCAGATAGACTTCATCGTCTTCCGGTTCGGGCAGGGCCTCGCGTTTGGTCAGCAGTTTGCAACCGCGCAGCCCTTCAACGGCATTGCGGTCAGCCACGCCTTCAAGCGTAAGCAGCGGACGCCCCTTGTGGCTGCGCACAGCCACCTGACGCACGCGACGTGGTTCGCCATCGCCCGCCTGAAGCCAGAGCGGGGTTGTCAAAAGCAAGGGGGAGTCCGCATGCCAGTCGATGCAGATCTCCCCTTTAATGCCGTGGGGCCGCGCAAGCGTACCCATATGAATCCAGGAATCAGCCATAACTTCCTGACGTTACTCCAGTATTTCCAACACAGTGCGTTTTTTGCACTTGATGGAAGCGGCACTCAGAATGGTGCGCATGGCTCTGGCCGTGCGCCCCTGCTTGCCAATAACCTTGCCCAGGTCTTCCTTGGCAACCTTGAGTTCCAGCACGGTAGTCTGCTCGCCTTCCACTTCGCTGACCTGCACCTCGTCGGGGTGATCCACCAGGGACCGGGCAATATATTCGATCAGGGCCTTCATTATACACCTCCAAAGGGGCCTGTGCCGGGAAATACCCGGAACAGTAAAGGCCGTGCGCAGTGCCGATTTGCCCATAAACGGCCATCCCCGCTATTTTTTTACGATATGCGGGAGGCCGCAGGGCATCTGCCGCCGTGGCGGAAGCTTAGCGAAATGCGCTAGGCCATGTGTTTTTTGATCAGGGCGCGGACTGTGTCCGTAGGCTCAGCGCCACGGGCCAGCCATTCCTTGATTTTGTCCGCATCGAGCTTGACTTCAACCGGATCAGTCATGGGATTGTAGTAGCCCAGAAACTCCAGCGGACGGCCATCACGACGGGTTTCGTCGGTGGCGGCCACTACCCGGTAGAAGGGGTGCTTTTTGCTGCCGAGGCGGGTCAATTTCAACTTTACAGCCATGAGTCCAACTCCCTTTGAGGTGTTATGTTATCGTTGCGCCCGGGAAAGGGCAAGGGCGGAAAAGCCCTGGCGCAAAGAGGTGTTGCCGCGACGGCGGCGCTCCTTGCCGCGAAATGCCTTATTTTTTCTTGCGCTTCTGGCGCTCTTTTTTCTTGCGCTTTTTAGCAGCGGCCGATTTGCCGGAACCGGAGCGCCCTCCGGGCATGCCTTCCATTCCGGGCAAACCACCCATGCCGGGCAGGCCGCCCATGCCGGGGAGGCCACCCATGCCGGGCATGCCGCCCATGCCACCGGGAGGCATCATGCCGGGGGGCATGCCGCGCATGCGCGGCATGGAGGGCATCTTTGCGCCCTTGCCGCCCATCATGCCCTTCATCATCTGGCGCATCTGCTCAAACTGGCGCACAAGCTGGTTGACCTGGGCCACGGTTACGCCCGCGCCCTTGGCAATGCGCGCCCTGCGGCTGCCATTGAGAAGGTCGGGATTACGCCGCTCGGCCATGGTCATCGAGTTGATGATGGCCTCGGTGCGCGCCATTTCCTTTTCGGGCATGGCTCCGCTGGCTTCTGCCAGCTTTTCGCGCAGGCCGCCCAGACCGGGAATCATCTTGAGTATGCTTTCCAGCGAACCAAGCTTTTTGATGCGGCGCATCTGGGTACGAAAATCTTCAAGGTCAAAGCTGGCCTTTTTCATCTTGCGGGCCAGCTCTTCGGCTTCTTCAGCATCAATGGCGCCCTGTGCCTTCTCCACCAGAGTAAGCACGTCGCCCATGCCCAGAATACGCCCGGCGATACGATCGGGATGGAAAATTTCCATCTCCGACAATTTTTCGCCCATACCCACAAATTTGACAGGCGCGCCCGTCACCGCATGGATGGAAAGAGCAGCGCCACCGCGCGCATCACCGTCCATCTTGGTCAGCACCACGCCGGTGATGCCCAGCCGTTCATTAAAGCTTTCCGCCACGGTCACGGCGTCCTGACCGGTCATGGCGTCGGCAACAAACAGAATCTCCTGCGGCTGCACAGCGGCCTTGATGGCCTCAAGCTCCTGCATGAGCGGCTCGTCCACATGCAGGCGGCCCGCCGTATCAAGCAGCAGCACCGTGGCCTGCTCGCGCCGGGCTTCTTCAAGCGCGGCCTTTGCTATGTCCACGGGATTCATGTCCACGGTGGAGGGATAGCAGGGCATGTCCAGCTGTTTGGCAAGCACCGTCAGCTGGTCAATGGCCGCAGGGCGGTAAACGTCGGCCGGCACGAGATAGGGCCGCATCTTTTGCTTGCGCAAAATATTTGCTATCTTGCCCGCAGAGGTGGTTTTACCCGAGCCCTGCAGGCCCACAAGCATGATAACCGCAGGCTCACGGCCCTGAAGGTCAAGCGTGGCGGTTTCGCCGCCAAGCAGGCTGACCAGCTCGTCATGAACGATCTTGACCACCTGCTGGGCGGGGCTGACCCCCTTGAGCACTTCCTGACCAAGACACTTTTCGCGCACGCTTTCAACAAAGTCTTTGACAACCTTGAAGTTAACGTCCGCTTCCAGCAGGGCCAGCCGCACCTCGCGCAGGCCGGCCTGCACGTTTTCTTCGGTAAGCTGGCCGCGTCCGCCGAAAGAACGGAATACGCCGGAAAGTCTGTCTGAAAGGCTTTCGAACATGCAGTCTCCACAGGGGCCGCCAAGCGGCAAAAAAGCAGTGCTGTCGCCCGCCCCGCGCAGACATGCCTGCACGCGGCCGCCGACGGCGCATACGCCCCACAGGGGCGAAGTGGTGATTCATAGGATGTTTGCCGCCTCACGTCAAGCCTTGAACAAAAAAGCGCCCTCCGGCACTTGCCAAGGCCGCTCAAAAACTGTACGCGCAAGCACCCGCTCCGCACAGGAGCGCGCGGCACGACCGCAAACCCGGCAGGCCCGGCCGCAGAGCCACGGCCCGCATTGACATACGGCCCGCAAGGGGATACCCTGTTAGACTACAATTTGAACAATTATTCCAGCATATTACGAGGATGCCATGTTCACCAATCGCGGCAAGGCGCTGACCTTTGACGACATTTTGCTCATTCCCGGCTATTCGGACATTACCCCTGACGCCGTGGACATAGCCACCTGGCTTACCCCTTCCATCCCCCTGCGCATCCCCCTGCTTTCTGCCGCCATGGATACCGTAACGGAATCGGCCATGGCGATTTCCATGGCCCGCATGGGCGGCATCGGCATTGTCCATAAAAACATGCCCGTGTCCCGGCAGCGTCTTGAAGTTGAAAGGGTCAAAAAGAGCGAAAGCGGCATGATCCTCGACCCGGTAACCATTTCGCCCAACAATACGGTGCAGGAAGCCCTTGACCTCATGTCGGACTTTCGCGTTTCCGGCCTGCCGGTTGTGGCCGACGACCGCCTTGTGGGCATTCTTACCAATCGTGACGTGCGCTTTGTCGAAGACGGTCAGGCCGTGCGCGTGGCCGACGTCATGACCAGCGAAAATCTCGTTACCGTTCCCATGGGCACATCCCTTGCCGAAGCCAAGCAGCACCTGCACGAGCACCGCATTGAAAAGCTGCTTGTGGTGGACGAAGAAGGCCACTTGCGCGGCCTGATCACCATGAAAGACATCGACAAGGTGCAAAAATATCCCAACGCCTGCAAAGACGCCGCCGGACGCCTGCGCGTGGGCGCGGCCATCGGCATCGGCAAGGATTGCGAATCCCGCGCCGAGCAGCTGCTTGAAGCCGGGGCCGACGTGCTGGTGCTTGACTCTGCCCACGGGCATTCGGTCAACGTCATCAAGGCCATCCGCATGGTCAAGTCGGCGTTTCCCAACTGCCAGCTTGTGGCCGGCAACGTGGCTACCTATGAAGGGGCCAAGGCCATTCTTGAAGCTGGCGCCGACACCGTCAAGGTGGGCATCGGCCCCGGTTCCATCTGCACCACCCGCATTGTGGCGGGCGTGGGCGTGCCGCAGGTTACGGCCATTATGGACGGCGGCCGCGCCGCGCGCGAAATGGACCGCTGCTGCATTGCCGACGGCGGCATCAAGTTCTCGGGCGACATCGTGAAGGCCCTTGTGGTGGGCGCGCATTCCGTGATGATCGGTTCGCTCTTCGCCGGTACGGAAGAAAGCCCGGGCGAAACCATTCTGTATCAGGGCCGCACATACAAGATCTACCGCGGCATGGGTTCCATCGATGCCATGAAAGAAGGCAGCTCTGACCGCTACTTCCAGGAAAAGAGCAAAAAGCTCGTGCCTGAAGGCATTGTGGGCCGCGTGCCGTATCGTGGCCCGGTCATGGAAGCCGTGTACCAGCTCATGGGCGGCCTGCGCTCGGGCATGGGCTATGTGGGCGCACACAACCTCACGCAACTGTTTGAAAACACCACCTTCTGCGAGATATCTCCGGCGGGCCTGCGCGAAAGCCATGTGCACGACGTGGTCATCACCAAGGAAGCCCCCAACTATCGCATCGAAAACTAGGGCGCGCTGCGCCGGAAGGCGCACGCCCGTGCAGACAGGCAACCGGCGCGCCCCGGCGCGCGAAGCTCACACAGATCATGAGGACGCTATGCCCAGCAAGGTCATTATAATAGACTACGGCTCCCAGGTTACCCAGCTTATCGCGCGCCGCGTGCGCGAGGCCGGGGTATACTCCGAAATTCATTCCTGCGTGACCACCGCCCAGCAGGTGGCCGCCATGAAGCCTCAGGCCATCATCCTTTCCGGCGGCCCCGCCAGCGTGGGCGAAGCCGACGCCCCGGCGCTGGACCCCGGCTTTCTTGAACTGGGCGTGCCTGTGCTCGGCATCTGCTACGGCATGCAGCTTCTGGCCCGTGGTCTTGGCGGCCAGCTTGCCCAGTCGCTCACCCGCGAGTACGGCCCGGCCGACCTCAACTTCACCGCACCCTGCGCCCTGTGGGAAGGCATCACCGCGCCCACCCGCGTGTGGATGAGCCACGGCGACAAGGTCATGGCCCCGCCGCCCGGCTTTACGGTGACGGGCAGCACCAGCACCCTCGAAGTTGCCGCCATGGCTGATGAGGCCCGCAAAATCTACGCCGTGCAGTTCCACCCCGAAGTACACCACAGCGTTGACGGCGAACGCATGCTGCACAACTTCCTGTTCAAGGTTGTTGGCATCAAGCCCGACTGGACCATGTCTTCCTTTGTGGAACGCGTGGTCAGGGAAATGGCCGAACAGGTGGGCGACAGGCACGTGGTCTGCGCTCTTTCGGGCGGCATTGACTCCACGGTGGTGGCCGTGCTGCTCCACCGTGCCATAGGCAAGCGCCTGCACTGCATCTTTGTGGACAACGGCCTGCTGCGCCTTGGCGAGGGTGACGAGGTGGTCAGCTACCTGCGTGAGCACTTTGACCTCAACCTCAATTTTGTGCAGGCGCAGGAGCGCTTTCTTTCCAAACTCAAGGGTGTGGAAGATCCCGAAAAGAAACGCAAGATCATCGGCCACACCTTTATTGAAATTTTTGATGAAGAAGCCAACAAGCTGGATCAGGTGGACTTTCTGGCTCAGGGGACCCTGTATCCCGACGTCATAGAATCCATTTCCCACAAGGGTCCCAGCGCCGTCATCAAGAGCCACCACAATGTGGGCGGCCTGCCCGACACGATGAAGCTCAAGCTCATCGAGCCGCTGCGTGAACTCTTCAAGGACGAAGTGCGCAAGGTGGCGGCCGAGCTCGGCATGCCCGACTCCATCGTGTGGCGGCATCCCTTCCCCGGGCCGGGCCTTGCCATCCGCGTGCTTGGCGAAGTGAGCGAAGAGCGCCTCAACATCCTGCGTCAGGCCGACAGGATCGTGCAGCAGGAACTGCGCGAATCCGGCTGGTATCGCAAGGTCTGGCAGGGCTTTGCCGTGCTGCTGCCCCTCAAGACCGTGGGCGTTATGGGCGACGGACGCACCTATGAACATGTGGTGGCCCTGCGCGTGGTCGACAGCGTGGACGCCATGACCGCTGACTGGGCACGCCTGCCCGCCGATCTCATCGAGCGCATGTCGGGTCGCATCATCAATGAAGTCAAGGGCGTCAACCGCGTGGTTTACGACGTGTCCTCCAAGCCGCCCAGCACCATTGAATGGGAATAGGAGAACCGCATGTTCGGTATAGGCAGCACGGAACTTCTGGTCATCCTTGTGGTGGCCCTGATTGTGTTGGGTCCCAAGAGCCTTGCCAACGTGTCGCGCACGCTGGGCAAGGCCATGGGCGAATTCCGCCGGGTTTCTACTGACTTCCAGCGCACCCTCAATGCCGAGGCTGAAGAGGAAGAACAGAAAAAACGCAAAAAGGAAGCAGCCAAGGCCGCCAGAGAAGCCGCCAGGGCCGAAGCAGAAGCCGAGGCAGCCAAGGCGGCGCCGCAGGACGAAGCCCAGACAACGGAGCTGACTGCGGAACAGACCGGAACCCGTGCCGCCGATCAGGATTCGGCGGCGGCCCAGGATGCTCCCGCATCCGAGGCCGTGCTGGATACCACAGCCGTGCAGGCCCCGTCGGCGGCTGCACAGGCTGAAGAAGGCACGCCCAGGGCCGCCGGTGTGGCTGAAGCCGCGCCGGTTGATACGGCGGAAAACGCCGCTGCGCCTTCCGGCGTGTCGGCCCCGCCCGAGGGCAGCCCCCTGGCCGAAGCTCTGGCGCGTACTCAGGCTGAAGCTCGCGCGGCAGAAGCCCGCCTTGCTCCGTCCACTCCTGCTTCTGAAAACGGCGGCAAGGCATGACCGAAGAAAAAAAAGTTCCACTGGGGCAGGCCGCAACACGCGTTTCTGACGCCTCCCGTCCCCAGGAATCGGGCGACGGAGCAGACGCCGCTGCTGCACTGTCCGTCATCGGCAACGTGAATCTTGAGGCCGCCAGCAAGCTGGCGGCCTCTGCCACACCAAACGGCGACCGCAAAAGCGGGGCAGAAGACACGCCCGACGCCAGCGCGCACGCCGCACAAGCCCCTGCGCAATGCCCGGAGCAAGCTGATCCGCATGGCTCGTCCTCCGTTAGTGTTGCCGCGGTCACGGGTGCTACCGACACCCTTGGTGCTGTCGTTGGTGCTGCAGCCGTCGTTGACGCTGCCGGGGCTGTGCATGCCCCCCTTGACGGCGACGATACCGCCACGGCAAAAAGCGCGACAGCGCAGCCACAGCAGGATCAGGCTGAAAATGCGGCCGCGGCTGCGGACACGCAACCCTCGGGCGACACGGCATCCGCCGAAACTGCCACCGAAATTTCTGCCGAAACTCCCGGCGAAACCGCTGGAGAAACGTCTGAAGAATCTGCCGCAGCGCCCGCCGTTGCCGCCGGTTCTGGCGGCCAGCCTCCTCTGCCCCCGGCCAGCCCGTTCCCGCCCGATGCATCGGGCGAACCCGCTTCCGTTCCTGCTGTTTCCGGCGCGCAGCCCCCGGCCACGCCCGATGAAGACGAGGAGGACGAGGAGGAAGAAGGCGGCCCGGACAAGCCTATGGGCCTTATGGATCACCTTGGCGAATTGCGCATGCGCCTTGTGCGCTGCTGTATCGCCGTGATCGTGGGATTTTTTGCCTGCTGGGCCGTTGTGGATCCCATCTTTGACGTGCTGGTCAACCCCCTTCTGGCCGTTTTGCCCAAGGGCTCGCACGCCATCTACACCACCCTGCCCGAAGGTTTTTTCACCCGCATGCACATTGCCTTTGTGGCGGGTGTTTTTCTGTCCAGCCCGGTGATTTTCTATCAGGTTTGGTCGTTCATCGCTCCAGGTCTGTATGAAGAAGAAAAGAAGTACATCATACCCATTGCGGTGATGTCGGCCCTGTTCTTCGTCTGCGGCGGAGCGTTCTGCTACTTTGTGGTCTTTCCCTATGCCTTCAGTTTCTTTGTAAGTTTTGCCACCGAAGAAATAGTGGCCATGCCCAAGGTGAGCGACTATCTGAGCTTTGTGCTCAAGCTCATTCTGGCTTTCGGCATTATCTTTGAAATGCCGCTTTTTGCCTTTTTCCTCGCGCGCATGGGCCTTGTGACCGCGGCCATGATGCGGCAGGTACGGCGCTATGCGATTTTGGGCATCTTTATTGTGGCGGCCATTCTTACGCCGCCCGATGTGGTTTCACAGCTGCTCATGGCCTGCCCCATGCTTATTCTGTATGAAATAAGCATCTGGGTGGCGGCAGCCTTTGGACGCAAGCCCAAAAATGAAAATGCCGATGACGACGGGCAAAAAAAGCCCAACGCCGCCAATGCCGCTGAAGCGGAAGGCAAAACCGCCAACGCCTCGGAGGACGCATGACCACCGCCTCGCGCATTTCCACGCAGGCGCGCACCAGCGCCGAAACCGACATCCGTCTTGAACTGAACCTGGATGGTCAGGGCAAAACAGACATCGCAACCGGATTCGGCCTGCTTGACCACATGCTTACCCTCACGTTTTTCTGGGCAGGCATGGATCTGACCCTTGTTTGCAGGGGCGACATGCAGGTGGACGCGCATCATACGGCTGAAGACGTGGGCATGACTCTTGGCAAGGCCCTGCTTGAGGCACTGGGCGACAGGGCGGGCATCGCCCGCGTTGGCTACGGCCGCGTACCCATGGACGAAGCCCTTGCTGAAGTTACCGTTGATCTTTCCGGCCGCCCCTGGCTTGAGTGGCGAGGTGACGAACTGTTGCCTCCCGTGCTCGCCGGGGAGGAAAAAGACCTTTGGCGTGAATACTACAAAGCCCTTGCCAGCGGCGCGCGCTGCAATCTGCATGTGGACATGCGCTACGGCAAAAACGGGCATCACTTGCTGGAATCCGCCGCCAAAGGACTGGGCCTTGCTCTGGCCCAGGCAGTGCGCCGGAACGGCACAACCATACGCAGCACCAAGGGAGGTCTTGATTAATGCATAACCGCCTGAATATACTGCTTCTTGTTATACTGAGTCTTGTCATGGTTCTGGGCGCGTGCAGCAAGCGCCCGCGCAGTACCGCCGACGTGCCGCGCAACCTTTCCGCCACCTACACCATTACCGTGGCTCCCTTCACCCAGCCCGTCAATGCCAGCCAGCTTATCATGGGGCGCATCCCCGAAGATCAGGGCCGCATCCCCGAAGACATGCTCACCGCGCTGGATATGCGCCTGCGTCACGTGCTGACCACCCAGACCAACCGGCAGTACAAATTCATCGGCCAGCGCAGCCTGCCCCAGAACACCACGTCGTTTCACAGTTCGGAGCAGCCGCAGGCCCTGCCCCTGTGGGTAGCCTACGGCAAAAAGCAGGGAGCGCAGCTGCTGCTCATCCCGCAGGTGCTGGACTGGCATGAACGCGAAGGTTCCAAGGCGGGTGTTACCCAGTCGGCCCATGTGCGCGTGGAGTTTTTCCTGCTGCGCGTGGACACCGGCAGCATAATGGACCGCTCTGTCTTTGAGGAAAAGCAGGCCGGACTGGCGGAGAATCTGCTCAATATGGGTTCCTTCCTCAAGCGCAAGGGCCAGTGGGTCACCGCCGAGGAACTGACCGTGGACGGCATGAGCAAGGCAGTAAAGGACTTGGGTTTATGATTATTTTTCCCGCTGTTGATATCCAGAACGGCAAGGCCGTTCGCCTCAAGCAGGGTCGTGCCCACGAAAGCACGGTTTTTGCCGAAAACCCCGTAGATGCCGCCAGCGCCTGGGAAAAAGCCGGAGCGCGCTGGCTGCATGTGGTTGATCTGGACGGCGCTTTTGACGGCGCGGCCCAGAGCCGCCACATTGTACGCGACATCTGCTCGGCCCTTGCCATTCCCGTGCAGCTTGGCGGCGGCATACGTGACATGCGGACCGCCGAAACCTACCTGGAAGCCGGGGTGAGCCGCCTTATCATCGGCACGCTGGCCCTGGAGCAACCCACCCTTTTTGCTGACATGTGCCGCGCCTTTCCGGGCCGGGTCGGCGTATCCCTCGATGCCGAAGGCGGAAAGCTGAAAAGCCGGGGGTGGGTGGAAGACACGGGCATGACCGTTGATACGGCCCTGCCCCGTCTGCTCGACGACGGCGCAGCCTTTGTCATCTACACGGACATTGAACGCGACGGCATGCAATGCGGCGTCAACATCGCCGCGCTGGAGCATCTGGCCCGCCTCTCCACCGTGCCGGTCATTGCCGCCGGAGGCGTAGCCACTCTTGAAGACGTGCAAAAGATCTACCCCCTCACCCTTGAAACCAGCCTTATGGGCGCGGTGAGCGGGCGTGCCCTCTACGAGGGAACCCTTGACCTCAAGGAAGCCAATGCCTGGATAGACTCCCGGCAAAACGCGACCCGCAGCGTCTAGGCTGTCTCGCGGGCAAGTCTGGCAAAGAATGCCGCGTGCTCTGGTGGCTGCGTGAACAGTCGCCTGCCGCAACGGTGCAAGCGCAAGCTGCCCGCGCGGGTAAACGCCGGAGCGAGAGTGCCCAAACGTTGAGGATGCATATGCTCAACGTAGCTCTGCTCCAACGTAGCTCTGCTCCAAGAATGCCATGCTCCGGTTGCCATGCTCCGGTTGCCCGAACAGACGATAGCAAAAATACAACGCAAAGCGCGCCACGGTTCAGGCCGGGCGCGCTTTGCCAGTCTGTGGCGCAGCGGAGCCGGGTCGGACGATTTTTCCCTGCCAATACCACTTTGCAAAGAGTATGAAGCGTTCCGACAGGTTCCGCCTGGGGCGCCTGGGCCGCCTGCTCCGCCGAGCGCCCTTGCCAAGCACCGTTGCAGAACATATACTATGGATATGAATGCAGCTTCCTGTCATTGGCTCCGCATATGCAGCCGCCCCTTTTGCGGCTACCCTGAAGAACGTTACTGGCGTTCATTTCTTTAATTCCCCGTCTGCGAAAACTGCTTGATGCATGGCCCCTTCGGGAGGCCAGCGCTTTTTCTGTTTCAAATACCGGGCTGAAACATCAGCCTGCCAGCGCAGCGAGGATACGATGCTTGAAACCAGACCCTATCACTGGCTCTGCCTCATGGGGGCCATTGTTTTTGAAGTGGCCGGAACCACAGTCATGAAGATGGCTCAGGGCTGGGGCTTTGCCCATGCCGCACTGCTGGGCCTTGTGCTCATGTGGCTGGCTATCGCACTTTCGTATTACATGCTGGCAAAAGCCACTACCGGTCTGCCCGTGGGCGTGGCTTTCGCCTTTTGGGAGGGCCTTGGCCTGACCTTTATCACCATATGCAGCGTGCTGCTGCTCGGTGAAAGCCTGACCGTAACGCGCGCCCTCGGTCTTGTCTGCGTTCTGGCCGGAGCCTTGCTGGTACACCACGGCACAGGCCACGGCAAAAAAGACATTCACCCGGCAGCCCGCCCCACGTCCAGCCTGAAGGCGGACGACCGTACGGCCGGTGCAGGGGGGAACGCATAATGCAGAACCTTGCCTCTTTTTTCAGCCTTTCCCTTTTGCTGGTGGTGCTGGCGGCGGCTCTGGACGTACTGGCAAACCTGCTGCTGGCAAAGTCCGGCGGCTTCAAGCGGCGCTGGCTGGGTTTTTTCTCTTTGCTGCTGGTGGGGCTGGCTTTTTACTGTTTGTCCCTTGCCGTACGACACATGGATCTGGCCGTGGCCTATGCCATGTGGGGCAGCTTTGGCATTCTGGGGACCTCGCTGGGCGGCTGGCTTTTTTTCAGCCAGAAGCTGCGCCCCTGCGCCTTTGCGGGCATGGCTCTGCTCATGACGGGCATGGCCCTTTTGCATTTGAGCTAGAGTAATTTTACGTTGAAATTGCACTGGCGGCTTCGTGAGCCCGCCAAAAAAGAACGCGCATCAACGGCTTTGTCCGGCTGCGCACTGAAGAAGAGGGGCCACAGCGTGAACCGCCCGAGCGGTCGCGCAAGCCCCGGAGACGAGCATGAAAAAAGGATTCTGGGATTATCTTGAAAAATGGCGCGGTCTTTTTCCACGCCGCAGGATACTGCGCTGGCGCGGCGGCTGGCTGCAAAACGGCTATTGTCGTGACTGCCGCTATTGCTGCGGCCCACAGGACTCCAACGAACCTTTCCCCATGCCCCTGCTGTCCCGGCAGCTGCACGCGGATATGGAAAAAGATTTTTACATGCTTGACGGCCACACCGCCTATATGGATGGGCGCGGCTGCAAGGCGTGTACGCCTCACGGGTGTGGCCTGCCACGCCAGCAGCGGCCCCTGGCCTGCGGCCTCTTTCCTTTTGTGCTCGCCAATGGCCGCCTGTATGCCTACAAGACCTGCCCGGCCGTGCTGCTGACGCCCATGGCGGAACTGGCCCTTCCGGGCCTTGAAGCGGCCCGCTGGCTGACCGGCTTCAGCCTTGAAGATCTGCGCCGTCTTTCGCTCGACGTTGCTGCTCCCGTGCTGGCAGAAAAATACATATCACTGAGCATACAGATTTTTGACAATGATGGCGTCAAGTTGCAACTGTGCTGACCGCTGTGCAGACCGCCGGCCCCGGCCGTGGCGCCGCAGGCCCTGCACGGTTTGTGACCGCCGGGGCAGTTGCCTCCACAAAAAAGGAGCACGCGCAGCTTCAGCCGTTACGGCAAAGAACGTTACGGGGGAGGACAGCAGAGCTGCCTGCTCGCGCGGTCAGGCCCGAAGCGAGGATGTCTTAAACTTTGAGAATGTGCATTCTCAAAGCTAATCTGCCCCAGAATGCTCAGACGTGCCGCGGCCTCATGCCGGTTACCATTCCGGCACAAATGTCCGGCAGCCATACTCCTGCGGAATGTTCAGCGCCTCTTCAATGGGCAGGGCCATATAGTGGGCCAGCAACGAACGTATGACGCCCGCATGTGCCACCACAAGCAAAACGCCTTCGGGATACTGCCTCCGCCAGCGCTCCACGGCTTCAAGGGCACGCTCCTGCAAACAGGTGAAACTCTCACCCCCCTCCGGCCGGAAGCGGGCAAAATCGTTGCCGCGCATCTGGTACTGGCCGGGAAAGCGCTGCTCGATCTCCTCTCTGGTCAGGCCCTGCCACAGGCCCATATCTATTTCGCGCAGGCCCGGTTCGGCATGCACAGGGGGCGGGCTGGCGGCCCATTCATTTCCGGTCAGAAGAATGGACGTGGTTTCGCGGCAGCGCCCCAGGTCCGAGCTAACCACTGCCGCCAGTCTTCCCGCCAAGGCAGGCATGAAATCGCGGGCCAGACGCCGTATCTGATTGCGCCCCGCATCACTGAGCGGGATATCGCGGTTGCCCACAATGCGCCGATCGGGATTGGGCGGCAAAGCGCCGTGCCGCACGAGCCACATGCCGTTCATCAAGATATCTCCTTGTTCCCTGTAACAGCCCGGGCAAAGACGGGCAAGGGCTGCGCCCTTTTACTTCTGCCTTCAGGCCGTGGCGGCCTTTTGCTCTGGCCCGGCAGCCTTTTCTGCCGCCAGACGTTCCAGAGCGGTCCGGGCCACATCTGCCGAAAGATTTTCGCAATGCGTCCGTTCGTGTGCCTGCCCACTCGCCCATTCACTCGCCCGTCCACTCGCCCGTTCGTGCGCCCGTTCACACGCCGCCCCGCAGGCCAGCTCGCCCGCCAGCCGCTCTTCCAGTGCCAGAGCGCGCGCAAGTCGCCCCCTGATGGCCGTGACCGCCACCGGATCAGAAGCGAAAATTTCCAGCTTTTGTTCAAAGCGCCGCCGCACCGGCACAAAACTTGCCCCATAGCAGTATTTGTCAGCCAGAAAGACAAGTTCACGTTCCGTGATGGCCTCATCGTCCGGCAGGCTCAGATCACGATGATCCTCCACCAGACGCGCCATCACAGGCAGGCGCAGATGGCGCAGCAGACGCCCGGCAGCCGATTCATGACCCTTTTCGCCCTTGCAGATGTCGTGCAGCAGCCCTCCGGCCAGAGCAAGGCCGGGGCTGAGGGGCCTCTGCTCATTGTGCGGCACTCCCGGCGTCTGGCATGCCCGCCGGGCCTGCGCCAGAGCCTTTGCCAATGCCGCGGCAACAACGCCCACAGCCCTGCCGTGGCGCACGCCTTTTTCAGGCACATTGTGCAGGCGCAACAATTCCGCAGCCTCGCACGGCCACAGGGCTTCCCTGTGCGGCGCCAGAATCCGCAGGCTCTCGTAATCCTCGGGCCTGTCCATATCGGGCAGCACAAGGCTGTCCGCCACGGCGACCTGCCGCACGGGCAGGTCCTCCAGAGCGCCGCGCAGGCCCCCTTTGCCACCGGCATGCGCGTGGCGCAGCACCTGATGCAGATAACGGCCGGGCAGCAATGGCGGATGCCCCTCCTCACCCGCAAATGCGGGCACAAGTACGCATTCTTGATCCGCTGCGCGGGCTTCAGACAGGGCCTGCAACGTCATGGGGCGCACCAGCGGCACATCCACGGGCTGCACCAGAACAGCGTCCGGCCCGCCCTGTACGCCGGAAGTTTCTGAAGTGCCAGAAGCGCTGTTGTCGCCGCAGATGGCTTCAAGTCCCGCACATACGGAAGAAAACATGCCGTCTTCAGGGCGGGGATTACGCACAACCGCAAGGCCGAGGTCCCGTGCCGCCGCTTCTACGCATTCCGCATGAAAGCCCGTAACAACAGTTATCCGTGAAATGCCCGACTCACGAAAAAGGCGCGCCAGCCCTTCCAGAGCCGTGCAGTCGCGTCCGCCGGGGCCGAGCGCCAATGGCAGCAGAGCCTTGCAGCGCCCCATGCGCGAAGCCTGCCCAGCGGCCAGAATCAATCCATGCATGTTCAAGCCCAGTCTCCCAGAAGACAGTGGGGCGCATCAGCCACACCAGCCGCGCCAGTTCGCCGCCCCGCGCCAGCCGCCGGACTGCGGCCACCTTTGGGCAGGCTCACCACCCGCATACGCCCGCCACAGCGCTCCAGCCTGCCAAGCACAGGGCCAAGCCGCGGCAACGGACTGCCACAGCCGCAGGGAGCCGACAGCAGGCTTGCCACATCCCCTGTGCGATAACGGATAAGGGGCATGGCTTCGCGCTCAAGCGTAGTGATGACCACCTCGCCCGCTTCGCCGGGCGGCAACGGTTCATCGCCGCAAAAATCCACAATTTCCACAATCATATCCAATGCTCTCAAATGATATCCGTCGTGCGCCGGGCATTCCACAGCTCCGCCGTAGCCCATTTCCGTCAGGCCGTAATGATCGAGCACAGTACAGCTCCACACGCTGGCAAGCACATGACGCAAGACCGGATCAAGCCTGTCCGCGCTGCTGAGCAGACCGCGCAGCCCGGGCGGCCCGCTGTTGGGAAAATAGCGCAGCAGCCCCTCAAGCTGGCCCGGAGTCGCCACCAGACAGTGCGCGCCGGTTTCCGTCAGCCAGTGTGCCAGTTCCTCCCGTATTCCCTTGGCCGCAACGGCTGATGCTGGCGCGGCAGCGCGCGCGCAGCGACCCGGCACTCCCGCAGCAGGAGGCTGCGCCTGCCCTGCGTCTTGCTGCCCGGCAAGCTCGGCGCTCAAAGCCTCAACGGCTCCGGCGCTCGCGTCGGCAGCCTCTCCGTTCTGGGGGACGCGGGCCGCCACCCCGGCTTCCGGCTCCGCCGCTGCCAGCAATTGCGGCGGCGGGCAACAGACCTGAACCCCGCCGGGATGCAGGGCCTGCCGCAGCAGATCGGCCACACCGTCGGGCCGTTCGGCCCCCGGCAGCAGCACGGCCAGTTTTTGTCCCGCGCCCACGAGCTGTGACATGCCCGCGCGAAAAAAGTCCTGTGTGCGCGCCAGATCCGCATCCGTAAAGGCCAGACGCTTGGGACAACCCGTTGTGCCTGACGTGTGCAGCGTGACCATGCGCCGCACAGCCCCCTGCGACACGCATAGAAAATCCTGCCAGCGGGCAAGGTCATCGGCAGTGGTAAAGGGCAGGCCGCGCATGTTTTCAGGGCTGTACGTCCTGAGGTCATGCCCGGTCAGACGATGGGCGTAAAAGGCGCTGTGGGCAGCGGCATGGGCCAGGGTGCGGGCCAGGGCCTCCTTGCGAGCCTCGGCAAGTGCCGCCACAAGGGCGGTGGAGTCATGTTCCCGCACACCGCACAGCCCTGCCAGCCATGCATCCACAGGATTGCTGGCTGCCACGGCGCGGCCCGAAGCCGGTCTTCTGCCGCCGCGCGCACCGCCGAAAACGTAACGGCCGCTCATGAAACATCCTCCGCATACAGGCGCGCGCCGTTTCGCGCCGTGAGATTGTGCAGACAAAACGGAATCATGCGTCCGTCACGCCGCAGCACATGTATGCAGCAGCCCCGCACGCGCTCGATGTCAAGGCTCAGGGCATCCTGAAAGGCCATGGCCGACAGGGTGAAGCGCTGCCCGGTTCCGGCGCGGGACAGGAAGCGGCTGAAGCCGTCCTGATCGGCCGGGGCCAAAGCGGATTGACCACAGCAGTCTTCACTGCTTTTGCCCGCCCCCGTGGCTGGCTCCGCGTCCCCAGCGCTGTCGCCGCGCCAGTGCATGGCCACAAATTGTCTGGCCTTGCGCGCGCCTTCCTGCGCTGTGGGCGGCACAGGAGCAGCTTCGGCGCTTGCGCCGCAAGCAGACGGCGGCCGGGGCGAACAGCACGGCTGTCCCTCATGCGCCAGCCATTGCAGCGCAGGTGCTGCCGCAGCATCTGCGCCGGAAGCAGACGCGTCCGTCAGACCGGCTGACACTGGTCCACCGTCCACACGGCGGTACACGGCGCTGAACGAGCACAGTTCGTTTTCACAGCCCGGCGGGTGAAAGTGCCTGGCGCGCACCAGTTCCGGTGCCTGCTCGGTAATACGGGCCATCACTTCGGGCAGGGTGAGCCTGGGGGCTTCTTCCAGTTGCCAGGGGTAACGACCGAAAAACGCTGCGGGCTGCATGTGCAGGCCGCGCACCACAGGACCAAGGCGCAAGGCCAGACGCAGCAGATCCCCCACTTCGCCGTCATTGACACCACGCACAAGGGTAGCCACCAGCACCACCCCCAAACCGGCAGCGGCGCAGGCCGCCGCGGCACGACGCTTGAAGTCCAGACAGGGCCGCCCGCGCAGTTTCATGAACGTCGCCTCGCTTACGCCGTCCCACTGCAGATAGACCGAGTCCAGACCGGCCTGCCGCAATGTTTCGGCATAGCCTTTTTCTTCGGCCAGACGCAGGCCGTTGGTATTGACCTGCACAAGGCCGAAAGCCCGCTCCCGCGCAAGGGCGATAATGGCGGGCAGGTCTTCGCGCACCGTAGGTTCGCCACCGGAAATCTGTACATTGCACGGCCCGGACGCGGTTTTAAGCGCATCCATCTGGGTGGCAAGACACTCAAGATCGGGATCAGCCAGCCGGGCGCGGCCCACAGCGTCGGGGCAGGCCCCGGTTACGCCCGCATGGGGGCCGCCCCCGACCGCGCCCGCACCGACGTCGCCCCCGGCCCCCGCATAGCAGACAGGACAGGCCATGTTGCAGCGCATGGTCACTTCCACAAGGCCCGTACAGGTGTGCTGGGCATGCGCCGGGCACAGACCGCAGTCAAAGGGACAGCCCTGATCAAGGGCCGTACGCGGATGCAGCGGATAGGACGGGCTTTTGGGCCTCGACCAGCTCTCGAAATCAGGAACAGCGTCCATGCCCGGTGCAGCCGAAACGCCCACCGGGGCAGTACGCCACACAGGCACGCGGAACGCACCGTGGTCGGGGCAGGTCTTGCGCAGTTCCACGCAACAAGGGTCTTCCTCGGCCCGCGCGTAGACGGCATCCACCCGGCGCAGACAGACCGGGCACAGGCTTTGTGTGCGATGCAGAATCATGACGCGGGCATGATGTCCAGATCATAGCTCTGGACGAGTTCCATAATTTTTCCCCAGCATTCAGCCAGCAGATCGCCACACGCGACGGGGTTGGGCATTTCGCCCGCCCCGCCGGAAAGCGCGCCAAGCCCGGCAGCCACCTGACCGCAACTCTGGCCGCCGTAGGGGCCGGTGCGCTCATAAAACCACGAGGCATACTCATTGAGCAGAGGCGTAAGCATGGCGTGCGGCGTTTCATGAGCCGCGCCCTTGCCCGCCACCAGCGCCAGCGCGCACGCCCCGCCCGTAAGCAGACCGCAGGGGCCGTCAGACTGGCCGATGCCGTGGCACAGGCCCTGCGCAGCCCGCACCAGTCCGGGATTTTCCTCGTCCCGTGCCTGAAGCATGAGCAGAACCAGCAGCTGGCTGCAACAGTAGCCCTCATGCACCAGAGGCAGAAGTTCCATCATCATTGGATTCATGCTTGCTCCTTTTGCGCTATCCATAATCCATAGCCGAACTTGCGCCCATTGCCGGAAAAAGAACAGGTGCAGCCGCCGGGAGTGCCGGGAGTACCGGAAGTGCCGGAAGTGCCGGGAGACGCGGGCGCCGAGTCCTGCACACAGCCCGGCTCAACTTCGCCGTACCAGAGCATGCGCGCGGCAAGCTCCACCAGCGCACGGCTGTGGTCCTCGTAGCGGACCACGCAAAAGCCTGCTTCACGCAAATACGCATCCCACAACGAGGCTGTGCGCGCTCCGTCCATGCACGACGTGCCGCACGGGCCATCGGCAATGGGCGAAGCGGGCGCCACGGGCGAAACCGAAATTTTGCCGGAACCGCACGGGCCGGACAAAAATGTGCCCCGCTCACGGCGCTCCGCAGTGCCGGACCTTGCAGCGGCAGGGGCGGAAGCACCTTCGTCCCGCCGTGTAAGGTCGCTGAACAGCAGCACGCCGCCGGGCCGCAGCACACGCAGACAGGCGCGTAAAACCTGCATCGGGTTCGGCAGCAGGGAAAGCACGCATTCGCACACGAGGCCCTGAGCGCAAGCATCGGCCAAGGGCAGCCGGGCAATGTCCGCCTGCGCAAGGCGCCAGCCATGCCCGCCGTTTTCAGCGGTCTGCGGCAGGGGGCTGCTGCCGTCGGCCGCGCGGCTCACCTGCCTGTCCAGCCCCAGAACCACATAGCCGGACTCCTGCAAAAGCCTGACGGTTCCGCCGGGGCCACAGCCAAGGTCAAGCACCAGATGCCCCGGCGAAAGACCGCAAAGCTCCCGGCACAGGATAAGTCCACGTGCCGTCAGCTCAAGGCCGCCCGGTCTCCAGGCATGCCCGGCCACGCGGCGGAATTTTTCGTTTTCCCACAGGGCACTCATTTATCTTCCAGCAGGGCTTCCACTTCCGCCATCTTGCCCTCGGCCAGTGATTTGGGCACAAGGGTCAGCCCGCACTGCGGACAGCGCGGCAAAAAGACGTCAAAAGCGCTGTTGAGATAAAAAACAGGAACCTTGCCCTGCTCCAGCGGCTCCCGGCAGCGTCCGCAAACCCACTGGCCGCTGTCCGGTCCGTAATTCGGTCCCATGCTCATGATTGTCCTCCGTCCTGCCCGCCGCGTCGGCCGTCCGTGCAGCACTGGTGAACGTTGATCACGTCCGCCGCTTCCTGCCCGCCCGAACCCGGTACGATCATGCGGTGACACCAGGCGTCGTGCAGGATGCAGCCGTCGCCGGAAGGCTGGTATTCAACCCAGAACGTCACCTGCCGGGGCCGCCATGAACCGAGCACATGCCCGTTTTCAAGATTTTCGAAACGATGTCCCGAGGCTTCCGCCCCGGCCACGGCCGCCTCCACATCCTCCAGCAGGATATGCCGTTCCTCCAGCCGGGCCAGCACGTCATCAGCCACGCGCACCCGGCCCATGTCCGGTTCCGCCTCGTCCTGCCCCTGCCACTCATGCAGCAGGCGGCGGCGCAGGGCTGCCCGGTTGGCGCGGCGGGCAGACAGACCGGGGCCTTTTTTGGCTCCATCTTCATCGGGGCAACCGGGTACAAGCAGATCAAGCAGATGCCAGCATTCCTTGCCGCCAGCCACCAGCCTGTCGCGGCACATGATGCATGAGGCAAGCCCCGCATGGGGCAGTTCCGTGGCGCGGTGCGCTGCCATTTCCCCGGCAAGACCGGGCTGGGCGCACCACACAAGGCCGCCGTAGCCACAGCAGGCCGTACTTGCGCCCGCAAGGCGCGGCTCTTCCACCAGTACTCCGGCACGCGCCGCCAGACTGCGCACCGCCGCCAGCCATGCACTGTCGTGCCGTGCAGTACATGGATCATGAATGGAAAAAACCTCTGGCAGGGCTGCGGGTGCTGCCCCCCGCCCTTCGGGCAGGCCCATGCTGTCCAGCACTTCCCATACCGACAGCGCCCCGGCTTCGGGCAAGGCCTGTCGCAGGGCCGCAAGACAGGACGAACAGGCTGCCATGATGCGCGGCTTGCCGAGGCTTTCCCATGCGGCGCGCAGCTTTTCCACATGTTCGGCAAAAAGCCCGGCCCGCCCGGCCCATTGCGCCGGAATACCGCAACAGGAAAGCATCAGTGCCACACCTGGAGTGGCGCTCGCGGCCATTTTTTCGCGCAACAGCGTGTACACCTGCGCCACCTGCTCCCCGCGCGAGGCCGCAAGCTGGCAACCGGGAAAAAACAGCCATGCCGGGTCCACATCGGGCGGCAGTGAAGTATCGGGCAACAGCAGCGAACATTCCGGGCCAGAGGCATTCTCCATATCTTCCAGAGCAAATTCGTGCGCCGATGGCGGCATGTAGCCGTTTTCCACCATGTCCTGTCGTGCGGACAGGCACAGTTCGGCCATGGAAAAGTTCTCCGGGCACAATTCTTCGCACTGGCCGCACAGCGCGCAGCCGTTAATAAGGGCGTTGGCCGTGTGCAGGCCCTTGACTATGGAAGCGTTATTATGGATCTGGCGGGCGTAAACTCTTGGGTATCCTTTATATTTTTGCAGATACACGCATTCGCGGACACAGATCATGCACTGGCACTGCAAACAGCGGGCAGCCTCGGCCACGGCCTCTTCCGCCGTGTATCCGTTTCCGGCCGGTTCCACGCGGGGCACGGGCGCAATGCCGCTCACATCCGTATGCAGGGGACCTTGCGCCTTGTCGCGCGCGGCGGTGAGGGAAAGCCCGCCAGCCACACGTTCCAGAGTCTGGGCCGCGCGACGCCCCTGCCCCGCCTGCTGCGATGAAGAAAAAAAATGGTGTCCCGTGGGCGTCACCTCCGGCCAGCCCGCGCAACAGACATTGTCCCGCCAGTGCAGTATATCGGCATCCATATCCTCACGGGCCGGGGCCAGATGGGGAGCAGCCCCCGCGTCCACCAGCACCCCCGCGTATTCGGCTGCCACCTTGTCCAGCAGGGTCTGGTCAAGCACGGCAGAGACAAACTGCACTTTTCTGCGAACCAGAAGTTCCACGTCTTCAGCCAGAAAATCCTTGCCGCTGGCGGCCACGCCCTCGGCATTGAGCGCCGGATACGCCTCTGCCAGAACCTCACCGGGGGTTCCCGCATGATAAACCGTTACGGGGTACGCCTTGCCGGAAAGATCCCAGGCTGCCGCAAGTCCGGCCAGCCCGTCCCCCACCACCGCCATGCTGAAACGCTTGGGCGGCAAAGGCAGGGGGCGGCCCTGCGGACCGACGGCCAGCATGCAGGCAAGCTCAAGGCCATGCATTGCCACGCTGCCGCCAAGGTCACGCCGCAGGCAGACATTTTCACACGGCGCATCGCAGATGCGCGCCATGATGCCGGGCAGGGGCAGATGGCGTTCCAGAAGCTTGCGGGCCTCGCCGCATTTGCCCTCGGCCATGCGCGCCATAAAAAGGCGCACATCCAGATCAAAGGGGCAGGCCGCCCGACAGCGGGGGGGGCTTTCCTGTGTACAGCGGGCTTCGATTTCATGCAGGCGCTTCTGATCCATCATAATGCTGTTCTCGCTGAGGTCGAACGTATACGGGCAGCCCGTGCACATGCCGCTCCAACTACGGCCGGGCAAAGCATAAAAAACATGTGACGCGGCATGCGGTCAGGCCGCTCCCGCGTCACAAGAAAAAATACAGTCCAGAGGGAGCGGAATACAGGAGAAGAGGTTCTTCAGCTGCCGGAGAGCACGTCGCCCACCGGCAACTGAAGCCCCCTCCCCCGTAATGCTTTTACCTTACACCTATCTTATCTGGGCATGGCCTCCAAGACCTTTTCGGGCCGCGCGGGCAGATGGCGAACACGCGCGCCGCAGGCATTGCAGATGCCGTTGATGATGGCCGCATGCGGCGCGGTAAGGGGCATTTCGCCCACGCCCGAAGCGCCGAAGGGGCCATCCTTGCGAGGCGTTTCCACGTAGATGATCTCAATGTCGTCAGGAATCATCTTGATGGGGGGCACACCCGCGCCGGCTATGGTGCTGTGCTTCTTGAGGTCTTCGTAGTCTTCACTGAGGGCCAGACCCACGCCCTGGGCGAGGCCGCCGTAAATCTGGCCGTCCACCACAAGCTTGTTGCAGAGCTTGCCGATGTCGGCCACGCAGACCATTTTTTCTACCGCGGTCTTGCCCGTGGCTACTTCCACCGCCACTTCGGTGAGGAAAAGCCCGTACATGTAGCAGGCAAAGGGCGAACCCTGCCCCTTGGCGTCACAATCCTTGGCCGGGGCTGTCCATTTGCCGTCATAGCGCATGGGACGGCCTTCGGCCTTCATTTCGGCAGGCGTGAGGAAGCCGCCGCCGGGCTTGCGCATGCCCTCGATGAGCATTTCGCAGGCCACGCGGATGGCGTTGCCCGTGACTACCTGCGACCGCGAACCACCGGCAGGACCGGAATTGGGGGTCTTGCTGGTGTCGTTCATGACCAGATGGATATTTTCAGGCGTGATGCCCAGGGGGCGCAGGGCCTCATGGGCCGTACCAAGGCTGCCCGCGTCAGCGCCCTGACCGTGGTCTTCCCACGAGTTGCCCAGGGTCACGCTGCCGTCATCGTTCAGTTCTACCCAGGCTTCGGAAGTGTCCGGCCCGTCCAGACCAGCGCCGTACACGCCAAGGGCCACGCCCACGCCGCGCTTGATTTCGGCGGTGGAGCGCTCTTTGACGCGCTTTTTGGATTCTTCGTAGTACGGACGCATTTTATCAAACATTTCCGGCAGACTCATAACTTCAGGAATCTGCCCCGAGGGGTTGGTATCGCCTTCTTTATAGCAATTGAGGGCGCGCAGCTCAAAGGGATCCATGCCGAGCTTTTCGGCCAGTTCGTCCATGAGCACTTCAGAGGGGAATTCCGACTCGGGCGCACCGTAACCACGGAAGGCCGCACCCCAGCAATGGTTGGTGGCAACTGTGCGGCCCTTGCCACGGATATTGGCGATGCCGTAACCGGCGCCGATATACTGTGCGCCGCGCAGGGTCAGAAGGTCGCCGAATTCGGAATAGGGGCCGTGGTCCACGGTCCAGTCCGTTTCCATGGCGAGGATCTTGCCCTGCCTGTCGGCCGCGTAGCGCATGGTTGTCCAGAAGGGCGAACGCTTGCCGGTGTAGTTCTGCTGCTGCTCATAGTTATAGCGCAGGTGGCAGGGGCGGCCTGTAGCCATGACGGCCACGCCCACAAGGGCCTCCATCGTCGGGCTGAACTTGTAGCCGAACGTGCCGCCCGTGGTGTTCTGCACCAGCACAAGATCCTTGGGGAATTCCAGGCCAAGGCCGGGGGCGATCATGAGGGCGTGCAGATGGATGGCAACGGACTTGGAGTGGATGACCACCTGTCCCTGCTCGTTGATATAGCCGTAGCCCACGTCAGGTTCGATGGGCAGGTGGGGCTGGCGCTGGGTATAGTAGCTGCCTTCAACGACCACGTTGCCCGAATCGCTGAAGAAGGGAGCCGTATCCGCGCCCTTTTCTTCGAGCTGGTCATAGTAGACGTTGGGCGTGCCGGGGTGAATCTCGATGGCGTCCGGGGCCATGGCTTCGGGAGCGCTCATGTATTCGGGCAAAAGCTCAAGGTCAAACTTGACCTTTTCAGCGGCAGCGCGGGCATTGGCCTCGGAGTCGGCGCAAACGATGGCAAGGGCATCACCGTACTGGAATATCTTTTCATCATTAAGAATGGGCCGTTCCCAGCCGTCACCCTTGTTGGTGGGGAAGGTGATAAGGCCCGTAATGCGGTTTTTGCCCTTCACGTCCTTGTGGGTCAGCACCTTGAAGACACCGGGCATTTTTTCGGCTTCGGACGTGTCGATGCCCTTGATAAGGGCATGCGATACCTTGGCCTGGGCCAGAGCCAGATGCAGGGTATTTTCAGGCATGCGCACGGCGGCGTCCGCGCCGAATTCGGCAAGGCCGGTCACCTTGGCCACGGCGCTGGGACGCGGAATGCTGCTGCCCCAGATGCGGCCGTCGGCAGGCATCTTGAAGCTGATCTCTTCAACGGTTTTTTCGCCGCGCAGAATGGCGGCCGCATCCATGACGGCGTCCACAAGCGGCTTGTAGCCCGTGCAGCGGCAGATATTGTGGTGTTTCTGGAACCAGTCGCGCACATCTTCACGGCTGGGGGCGGCATTTTCGTCCAGCAGGGCCTTGGCCGAGACAATGAAACCGGGGGTGCAAAAACCGCATTGCGCCGCGCCGTGCTGGATCCACGCATGCTGCAGCGGGTGCAGACAGTCCGGCGTGCCGATGCCTTCAAGGGTCGTTACAGATGCATTTTCAGCCACCCGGCTCATCTTGATGATGCATGCCCGCACCACCTTGCCGTCCAGAATAACCGTGCACGCGCCGCACTGGCCCTTGCCGCAGCCCACTTTCACACTGGTGAGCTGCAACTGGCTGCGCAGCACGTCCACCAGAAGATCATTGGGACTGACCAGCAAACGCCGGGCCATGCCGTTGACTATGAGGGTTTTGGTTTCCATGCGCGACTCCTTTGCTATGATAAGTGTCTGGATATATGCCGACGCGGGATATCCGCGTTCAGGGCCGTAATGTTTCCGCGCGCGCAGCAGGGCGCCGCAGGGATCCTGACACGTTGACTATGATACCGGTACGGATACGGGAACACCTCTATTTGCCGAATGGACACACGGGATAGGCACACTCGGGGCAGCCGGCGCAAAAACCGCCGTGCCCCAAAGCCGCGATGTCTTCGGCCGTTACTTCAACCCCGGCCAGCAGGCGCGGCACAATGAGGTCAAATATGCTGGCCTTGTGGTACATGACGCAGCCGGGCAGCCCCAGCACGGGCACACGACCGCCGGGGCCAGAAGCGTAGGCCAGAAGAAACATGGCGCCCGGATACACCGGCGCGCCATAGCTGAGAATCTGCGCCCCGGAAGCACGTATGGCGGCGGGCGTACGGTCATCGGGATCAACGGACATGCCGCCCGTTACCACAATCATGTCAGCGCCCTGATGCAAAAAATCCGCAATGGCCGAGGCGGTCATGCTGACCTCGTCGCTGGTCAGGGTCTGCCCCATGACGGAACTGCCCAATGCCGCAAATTTTTTGCGCAGCACAGGGCCGAAAGCGTCACGAATACGGCCCTGGTAAACCTCGCTGCCCGTGGTGACCACACCCACTCTGGCGCGGGCAAGGGGCAGCACCTCGATGACGGGGCGTGTGACCGCGTCTTCAAGGCGGCGCAGCTTGTCTTCACCGATCATGAGGGGAACCACGCGGGTTCCCGCCACGGCGCGTCCTTTTGTCACAAACTGCATGCCGTGCAGGGTCGCCATGGTGATTTCGCCGAGGCTGTTGATCCTGTTCAGGGCAGGCACGTCCACCCGCAGCAGGCCGTCACGGGCGGCAACGAGATCAATGCGCCCTTCCTTCGGGTCACCGGCCACGAGATTCTGCCCAACGGCAGCGGCCACAATGCGCGCGGCGGCGTCATTTTCGTGCACCATTCCGGCAAGCGGCTCAAAAACATAAAGATGCTCCTTGCCTGTTTCGAGCAGCACCTTGATATCTTCGGGCCGCACGATATGCCCTTTGCGAAATACCGGTCCCTTGCTTTCGCCGGGAACAATTCTGGTTATATCGTGACAAAGTACACTACCTACCGCATCATGAACGTGTATGACTTTCATACAAAGTTCCGACATGTCTGCTCCTCGAATGATGCATAACCTGATGCCCAGATTGTGCGTAGAATAGCACTCCCACAACGAAATGCAAAATAAAATTCATGATTTATAAAGTGTGGACACCATAACTTGACGTAATATCACGTATTTGATTTTTATTTACCTGATTTCAGCAAAAAGCGTGACTATTGATAGCTGCGGCAGGCCCGGCGGCAATTGACAGAGCAGACATTCTCTGCGAGATGGAGAGGAGAAGAACCACCGTACCGAATATGCGCCTGACAATGATGGCGCTACGGTTTATCCCCGCCAGGAGCCGGCATGAACACAGTCTTTTGTCCCGCGCGCGCATCGCGCATCAGCCGTCCGGCGGCCTTGGCAGCCGCCCTTCTTCTTGTCTTGTCCCTGTCCGCATGCGGCCTTGGCGAAAGCCCGCAAAGGGACGAAACGCCCCCAGGCCCCGTGGAAAACTTCATGATCATTTCCACCCCCGGCCAGACCACCGTGCTGGACGACGTGCAGTTTGGGCAGGGTGTCAATGTGAGCGTTGATGAAGTCTTTACGTCGGCCAAAGGCGAGAGCTGCAAGCGCGGCACAGTGCTGGCCGGGCAAAAAGAGGCTGAAGTGGTCGTTATCTGCCAGGATGCGCAGGGCCGCTGGATCATGGCCCCCAGGGTGTGGGGTCAGGGCATTTCCAAACCGTAATTGCACGGGCAACCTTTCCTAAACCATTGCAGGCGCGCGGCGCGGCACAGCCGCGAGACCGCGCGTCGCATACTTTGAAACACCATGCTGCAACAAAAATATCTTTTTGCCGTTCTGGCGCTGCTGGCCCTGTGCAGCTCCGCCCATGCCGCCGACAACGTACAGCCCTACGCGGCCAACCTTTTTCAGGGCAATTTTGCCCAGAACAAGGAAGGCGCGGTTATCGCGCCCGGCGACCGTGTGGTGGTGCGCCTGTGGGGTGGCGACCTCAATGTGGACCGCACCCTTGCTGTGGGGCCGGACGGGCACATGAATCTGCCCGAAGTGGGTGACATGCCCGTGGCCGGGCTTGCCTACGACAAGCTGGCTGACGCCCTGCGCAGCAAACTGGCCGCCAACGGCCATGCCGACGTACAGATTTACGCAGCCCCGCTGGATGCACGCCCCGTATCCGTTTTTGTTACAGGGGGCGTAAGCCGTCCGGGGCGCTATACCGGTGGCCCAAGCGACCCCCTGCTCAGCTTTCTGGACAAGGCCGGAGGGCTTGACCCGGTGCGCGGCAGCTACCGCGACATCCGCCTCATGCGCGATGGAAAGGCCGTAGCCATTCTTGACCTCTACCCCTTTGCCCGCAAGGGCGTCCTGCCGGCCGTGCGCGTGCAGGAAGGCGACACTCTGGTGGTCGGCGAAAAAGGCCCCACCATCACGGCCACCGGCGTGGTGCGCAATCCCGCACTCTTTGAATTTCCCAAGGGTCAGGCCACCGGGGCAGCGCTTATGGATCTGGCCGATCCCGAAGGCCGGGCCTCGCATATCGCCCTTAACGGAACCCGCAACGGTGCGCCCTACAGCACCTATCTGCCCCTCAAGGACCTGCGCGCCCTCCACCTTGAAGACGGCGACAAGGTGCAGTTCATTGCTGACGCTCCGGGCAATACCATCATGATTGAAGTGCAGGGGGCCGTGCGCGGTGCTTCGCGCTTTCCCGTGCGCCAGGGAGCGCGCCTGCGGGACGTAAAAAACTTCATCGCCGTGGAACCGGAACGCGCCAACCTTGAAGCCATGTACATCAAGCGCAAGAGCGTGGCCGCCAGACAAAAGAAAGCCATTGCCGATTCCCTGCGCCGCCTTGAAGAAACGGCCCTGACCGCCTCGTCGGCCAGTACGGAAGAAGCGCAGATACGCGCCAAGGAAGCCGAAATGGTTTCCAAGTTCGTGGAGCGCGCCAAGGCTGTGGAGCCTGAAGGCGTGGTGGTGCTGGACGGCGGCCCGGACAAGGCGGACCTGAGCCTCGAAGAGGGCGATGTTATTGTTATTCCCACCAAGAGCGATGTGGTGCTGGTGAGCGGTGAGGTCATGGTTCCGCAGGCCATGCTCTGGGGCAAAAAGAAAGATGCGGACGACTACATCAAGGGTGCGGGCGGCCTGACCAGCCGGGCTGACAGTGGCAAGATACTTGTCATGCACCAGAATGGTTCCGTAACCCAGGGCAGTGGCGACATTTCCCCCGGCGACCAGATACTGGTACTGCCCAAGGTGGAGTCCAAGAGCATGCAGGCCGTCAAGGACATCTCCCAGGTTCTCATGCAGGTGGCGGTATCGGCCCGTGTGCTGCTGGGGCTGCCGACACTGTAATACAGGTTCTCCGAGGCTGCTGCCTCGGACCATCTGCGCGCCAGAGCGGAAAATCCCGCTGGTGCGCCCCGTCTGCAAAAAGCGTCATCAGGGCAACTGCAAACACAGTTGCCCTGATGACGGGACGAGCAGCCCCTCCCCAAAAAGCAAAACGCCGCAACCGCCCACCACCGCGGGCCACGCACGGCCAGCCTGCGCGGGCAGGCGCCACAGTCAGGCCGCAAAATCCCTGATCCGGCGCAACGCAATACTCAGAACCGCGGCGCAGTCGCCGCCTTCGCGCGCAAACCTGCCCTGCTTCCGTCACCGGCTTCCGCATCCTCCAGAGCAATTTCAAAGTGAAATTGCTCTATGGGCATTGCTGCTGTTTTTATGTATGCTGCTTTGAACGGCCCTGCCGCCCGGGCACTGTTCCCGGTGGCTTCCCCACCTCTGACGCCGGAAAAAACGCATGGATCAGGCCCTGAAAAATTGCGATCTTTTCGCCCACATGAGCGCGGATGAAGCAAGGCTTTGCCTGGGGTGCAGCGGTGCGGTGGAAGAAAAATACGGCAAGGGGGGCATGGTATTTTGCGAAACAGACGCCCCCACCCGGCTCTTTGTCCTGCTGGAGGGATCGGTTTCCGTCGGGCGTGACAGCGCCGACGGCAGGCGGGCTGTCATGGCGCGCATTGATCACCCCGGCGATCTTTTTGGCGAAGTCTATGTTTTTCTTGATCAGTCCAGTTACGGCTGCAGTGTGCAGGCAGAAAGCCCGGTGCGCGTGCTGGCCATACCCGCAAAGTTTTTTTATTCTACCTGTGAAAAGCGATGCAGCATGCATGCGCAGATCATTCGCAACATGCTTTCCGTATTTGCCCGCAAAGCTTTTTTTCTCACACGGCGCGTATCGCTGCTTTCGTCAGGCAGCCTGCGCCGCAAGATAGCCTCTTTGCTGCTTGAGCACCGCAAACCTGACGGCTCACTGAATCTGCTCATGAACCGGGAACAGATGGCCGACTTTCTGGGCGTCACGCGGCCCTCGCTTTCCCGCGAGCTGGCAGCCATGCGCGATGAAGGGCTGCTGAACATCCACGGAAAACACATCACCCTGCCCCATCCCGACCGCCTGAAAGAATTTTACGATTATTCTGTTCCGTAACAATTGTTACGGACGCCGACTCCCCCCCTTGGTATACAGGAATCATCAAAAGCAAGGAGGGAACCATGCAACACCTGCTCAAGAATCTCGAGTACGCCGCCGCGCTGCCTCTGGCCGCGCAGGTATACTGTCAGCCGGGTCAGGTGACCAGCAAAACGCTTGTTCAAAACAATGCTGTGAGCGTAACCCTTCTTGCCTTTGACAAGGGCGAAGAGATCAACGCGCACACCTCCGCGGGCGATGCCCTTGTTCTGACTCTTGAGGGCCAGGGGCAGGTGACCATCAGCCAGCAGCCGGTTTCTCTCAAGCCCGGCGACTCCATCATCATGCCCGCCGGGCAGCCTCATTCCATCCGCGCGGTGGAGCGCCTGAAAATATTGCTGGTTGTCGTCTTTCCGCCGGAAGCACACTGAGCCTGCCACGTCGGCACGCTGCGGGTCTGACGTTTTTTCTGCCCGCAAAGAGTTTTCATCCACGATGCCCGCCAGCTGCGGGTTTCACCCAAGCCTCCGCCGCAACGGAGCCATACAAGGACAAGAAACCATGAGTAATGCCATGTTCTGCTACCAGTGCCAGGAAACCGTGGGCAACAAAGGCTGCACCCAGGTTGGCGTGTGCGGCAAAAAGCCTGAAACGGCTGCCCTTCAGGACGCGCTGATCTATGTGACCAAGGGCCTCGGCCAGATCGCCACGCGCCTGCGCGCCGAAGACAAGGCTGTTGATCACAGGATTGATCGTCTGGTTGCCGGCAACCTGTTTGCCACCATCACCAATGCCAACTTTGACGACGATATCCTTACCGAACGCGTGCGCATGACCTGTGCCGCCAAGAAGGAACTGGCCGCGTCCCTTACCGACAAAAGCGGTCTCAGCGATGCTGCCCTGTGGGAAGCCACCGAAAAGTCCGCCATGCTGGCCAAGGCCGGAACCGTGGGCGTCATGGCTACCACGGATGACGACGTGCGCTCCCTGCGCTGGCTGATCACCTTTGGCCTCAAGGGCATGGCGGCCTACGCCAAACATGCGGATGTGCTCGGCAAGCATGAAAGCAGCCTTGACGCCTTCATGCAGGAAGCCCTTGCCAAAACTCTGGACGACAGCCTGAGCGTGGCCGACCTTGTGGCCCTTACCCTTGAAACGGGCAAGTTCGGCGTATCGGCCATGGCCCTGCTGGACGCGGCCAATACCGGCACGTATGGTCACCCCGAAATCACCAGGGTAAACATCGGCGTGGGCAGCAATCCCGGCATCCTCATTTCCGGGCATGATCTGCGCGACCTCGAAATGCTGCTCAAGCAGACCGAAGGCACGGGCGTTGACGTGTACACCCACTCTGAAATGCTGCCCGCCCACTATTACCCCGCCTTCAAGAAATATGCGCACTTCAAGGGCAACTACGGTAATGCATGGTGGAAGCAGAAAGAAGAATTTGAAAGCTTCAACGGCCCCGTGCTGCTGACCACCAACTGCCTTGTGCCGCCCAAGGACAGCTACAAGGATCGTGTTTACACCACCGGCATCGTGGGCTTTACGGGCTGCAAGCATATCCCCGGTGAAATCGGCGAACACAAGGACTTCAGCGCCATCATCGCCCATGCCAAAACCTGTCCCGCGCCTACGGAAATCGAATCCGGCGAAATCATCGGCGGCTTCGCGCACAATCAGGTGCTGGCTCTTGCCGACAAGGTTGTGGACGCGGTGAAATCCGGCGCCATCAAAAAGTTTGTGGTCATGGCAGGCTGCGACGGCCGCGCCAAGTCCCGCACCTACTACACCGACTTTGCCGAAGGGCTGCCCAAGGACACGGTCATCCTTACCGCCGGTTGCGCCAAGTACCGCTACAACAAGCTCAATCTGGGCGACATCGGCGGCATCCCGCGCGTGCTGGACGCCGGGCAGTGCAACGACTCCTATTCCCTGGCGGTCATTGCCCTCAAGCTCAAGGAAGTTTTCGGCCTTGAGGACGTCAACGACCTGCCCATTGTGTACAATATCGCCTGGTACGAGCAGAAGGCCGTCATCGTGCTGCTGGCCCTGCTGAGCCTCGGCGTGAAGAACATCCACCTCGGCCCGACGCTGCCCGCCTTCCTTTCGCCCAACGTCGCCAAGGTGCTGGTGGAACAGTTCAAGATTGGCGGCATCACCACCCCGCAGGACGATCTCAAGGCGTTCTTCGGCTAGAGCAGATAACCTTTGAGAATGCATATTCTCAAAGGTTAGGACACGCTCGCTTCGATGCTTAACCGCGCAAGTAAATTGCGCTTGCATCTTTGCGGCGGGCGACTGCTCACGCAGCCGCCAGAGCAATTTCAAAGTGAAATTGCTCTAATCCCTGCCGGATACCCCTGAAACACGCAGAAGGCGCGCACCACGGTGCGCGCCTTCTATTTTTCAGGGCAGATCAGCTTTGAAAATATACCTTTTCAAAACGTAGAGCATTTTCGCACTGAGAATATCCATTCCCATTGCTTCCGGAACGCCCGCTTCCACGTCTACCACGCAGATAAACCGCGCTACACAGCCGCAAGTTTCAAAGAAAACTTGCTCCAAGACACGCCCGGCAGCGTAAAAAATCGCCCCGGAGGCCCTTGAAGCCGTCCTTGCACCTGCACCGAAAGGCCATGCACTACAGGGCAACGCAATCCAGCGCGACGCAACGCAGGGACAATAGATTTTCGCAGTCCATCAGCTCGGGCCAGCAAAAAAAGCATCTCGCTGATGGCATTGCGCGGCGCGCAGGGAGATCACCCGACCGGAGGGAGGGAAGCTCCCGAAGCAAAAGACGCGCAGCCCTCGCAAACGCACGATAACTGAAAACCTGAAGGGGGTGCTTCGGGGGGGATGCAAGGGGGGCCGAGAAGGGGGCGAAGCCCCATAACCGGCCCCGCCTTGCCGCACGCCGCGCAGGCGGACCAAATAAAAACAGGGAGCATACTTCAAACAGCCGGAGCATTTTCGCACTGAGAATATCCATTCCCATTGCTGCCGGGACGCCCGCTTTGATGCGTAACGCCCCGCTCACACCGCAACGCCCCATACCATACGAAACGCCCCGCAACGCAGGCAAGCAGCACACCCGCTGCCTCCACGCATCCATCAGCCGACTGTCAGGACGCCGCCCCCACGGCTCTCCGCCGTTGCACAGCGCTCACGACAACGCTGACCCCCAGCGCCGCACCCACGGCCAGAGCGTAACAGAGCCACAGGGGCGTAACTTCCACAAGAGGCATGACAATGGCAAAAAATGCGGTGCAGCCAAACCAGCCTGCCATAAGGCCGCGATACACCCGCACCACGGCCCAGGGTCCCTGAGTGACGTGAATGAAAGGAACCATGGCACAGATCATGACAGGAAAAAACATGAGGATGCCACTCCAGCCCGCACCAAGGCAATGCGCCGCCTCGGTAACGGCATAGACCAGCAGTGAGCCGAAAGCCATTTGTACAAGTATGAGCCATCGGTGGGGCTGCGGCTGCGGCACGACACGGCCTGCCTGCCGGGGCAGACACAGCAGCACGAGCAGAGGCGAAAGCAGAGAAAGGACCACTGCGGCCAGAGGCCAGTGCGGCAGCATCTGCACAAGCCAGCCGCCCAGAAAATATATGCCCAGTGAAAGCACAATGGCCGCATGCCAGGGCACGCCCAGCACGGCCAGCCAGGGATAGGCCACAGCAGCCAGACCGTTGGCATCGATACCCAGCAGGGTACTGTAGGCTGCCTGAGCGGAAAAGGCTGTTCCCTGTTCAATGGTCAGAAAAAAGGAAAGCGGTCCAGACACTACCGGCAGCCCAGCGGCCACGCCCCCGGCAAAGGTTCCCCAGCGTCTGGTGATGAGCATGCAGACAAGCACGAGCAACGGCGTCAGCGTAAGCTTGAAAAGAAGGATGCGGTCCACGGCGCTCTCCCTGAATGGTGGAACGGACGCCGTACCCGGCAAGAGGTGCTACAGCGTGCAGCAGAAGCCATAACGCCATGCCTGCCGCAAGGCAAGAGCGCGAATGGCGTGCAAAAGATCATGATTGTTGATGGTTGCACCCTCCTTCAACGCCTTTTGGCGAAACGGCGATCTGCCATGGCCGAAGATTACGAGCGGGCAAGGCTGCCCGCCAGCATCCAGAAAAATTTCAAAATGAAATTGCCCTACAACATTTTCATGCGTGCCAGATGACGTGTCATGCGCAGCAGGTCTTCACCATAAAACCACCACGTCAGCCCCACCACACAGGCCAGAAAACAGTATTCACCAAGACTGCCGGTGGAGCAGAGCTTGAGCGAAAACTTGTTCTTGCGCGAAAAGGGCGTCAGCGGAACCCCGGAAGGCGTCAGCATGTCCAAGACCACATGACTCAAACCGCCAAAGCCAAGTCCCAGAAGCACATCACGCCCTATGGGCCCCAGTTCCGCCACCGGCAAAACAAGGGCAGCCGCGCACAGGGCCAGCCACCAGCCGAACCAGTGGGTGGTTCCCCGGTGTACGGCATTGAATATCTTCTGCCTTCCCCTTCTGGTGGGGGCCAGACCCGCCATGCGCTGATCCAGCACATCGGGCAGCACGGCTCCTGCGCAGGCCGCTGCCACTCCGGCAGCAGGAAGGTGCAGAGCCACAGCCGCAGCCACGGCCGTGGCCTGATGAGTTATCCACTTCATGCCGATCCTTTAGAATATTTAACACTTGAAATGCTCATTTACGGCAGGCAAAAGCCTGCCTTCTCGCATTTCGTGGCAAGGATTTTAAAGAAAATCCTTGCAGAGCAGTTAACTCGTTTCATTCGTTAACTGCTCTAAAGCATTTTTGCATTGAGAATATCCATTCCCAATGCTTCCGGGACGCCCGCTCCGGCGTTTAACAGCGCTGATATGCAGATCCGCTGTCCTCGCGGCAGTCGCTGGCGAGTCTGCGAGCCGTACAAATGGCGACAGTGCTTGTATGGAAACAGGCCGATTGTTACACATGCTGTCCGCACGTGCGGTTTTCTGCGTTACAACGGCTGCCGCTGCGCTTGCGCCTCCGCGGCGGGCGGCTGCCTGCGCAGCCGCCCGAGCGGGTTCAAAATAGAATCACCCTAGCCGCAACGGGAAAAGCCGCAGGCCGGGCAGATGAGGCAGCCCTCCTGAAACACCAGCTTTTCGCCGCAGTCCGGGCAACGGCTGGCGGCAATATCGTTGACGGTATCCACCACTTCATCCTTGAGGTAGCGCTGCTCCAGCACCCAGGCAATGGCATCGGGAATGGAAAGCAGCAGCCCCTTGCCCCGAAAAACAGGATGCTCACCGCCGATGCCCTTGATCTGCGCCACCACGTCGCGCACATGCACGCCGGAACGCAGCGCAAGGGACACGAGCCGCCCGATAGCCTCAGCCTTGGCCGTGATGGAACGCCCTGACTTGCCGATGGTGGCGAACACTTCAAAGGGTCTGCCGTCCACCTCATTTACGGTAAGATACATGGCCCCAAGCCCGGTCTGCACCTTGCGGGTAAAGCCCTGCACTTCATCAGGGCGCTTGCGCACCAGCGACTGCACATCGGCAATGGGGCTGCCCGCCACAGCAGATCCCTGGGCGTGGGTGTCCGCAGCGCCGCCTGAGGCGTCAGCCGAACCACCGTCCATTTTTTTCTGTCCTTCGCCGGTCGCCAGCACCTGAATGCTCTTGCAGCCATCGCGGTAGACGGTAACGCCCTTGCAGCCTTCCTGATAGGCCAGCCAGTAAATCTCGTGGATATCCTGCTCGGTCGCGCTGTTGGACAGGTTGACGGTTTTGGACACGGCATTGTCCGTGTGCCGCTGAAAGGCCGCCTGCATGCGCAGATGCCACTGGGGCGCTATGTCCATAGCGGTCACAAAGGTTTTGCGCAGCGCTGCGGGCAGATAGTCCATATCCTGAATGGACCCCCTGGCCGCCACCGCGTCCATCAGTTCATGGCTGCACAGGCCCCCGGATTCCAGCGCCGCCTCAAAATGCGGATTGATCTCCACCAGACGTTCGCCATCCAGAATATTGCGTGTAAAGCAGAGGGCAAAAAGCGGTTCCACACCGGAAGAGCAGCCTGCAATGATGGAAAGCGTCCCCGTGGGCGCAATGGTGGTTACCGTGGCATTGCGGTACGGCCCAAGCTTTCCGGCAGCAAACACCGAAGACGCGTAGGCCGGGAAAGGCCCGCGCTCCCGCGCCAGCTCCGCCGAGGCCCTGTGCCCTTCTTCCTGCACAAAGGCCATGATGCGCTCACCAAGATCAAGCCCCTGCTGCGAGTCATACGCCACGCCAAGCTGAAAAAGCAGATCGGCAAAACCCATGACGCCAAGACCGATCTTGCGGTTTTTGCGCACGGTTTCGCCAATGCGCTCCAGCGGAAAGCGCGAAGCGTCAATCACATTATCGAGAAAACGCACAGACAGCTGCACCACGCGGCGCAGTTCGTCCCAGTCAATACTCTTGGCAGGGTCTGCACCATTTTCATGCCCCGGCACATGAAAGCAGGAAAGATTGATGGAACCCAGATTGCACGCCTCAAAGGGCAAAAGCGGCTGCTCGCCGCAAGGGTTGGTGGACTCGATATCGCCCTGCTCAGGCGTGGGATTGTCACGGTTGATGCGGTCCAGAAAAACAATGCCCGGATCGCCGGACTGCCACGCCTTGCGCACCAGCAGATCGAAAACCTGACGCGCGGGCAGGCGGTTCATGACTTCGCCGTTATGGGGCGAAACAAGGTCATACTGTTCGTCGTTTTCAACAGCCTGCATGAACGATTCTGTCAGCCCGACGGAAAGATTGAAGTTATTGAACTCCCCTTCTTTTTCCTTGGCCCCGATGAACTCCAGAATATCCGGATGATCCACCCGCAGAATGCCCATATTGGCCCCGCGCCGCGTACCGCCCTGCTTTATCTGCTCGGTGGCGGTATTGAAAATGCGCAAAAAAGACACAGGGCCGGACGCCACGCCCCCGGTGGAACCCACACGGCTGTCCTTGGGGCGCAGACGGGAAAAGGAAAAGCCCGTGCCGCCGCCGGATTTGTGTATCATGGCGGCGTATTTGACGGCGTCAAAAATTTCTTCAATGGAATCGCCCACGGGCAGCACAAAGCAGGCCGAAAGCTGGCCCAGATCAGTACCGGCGTTCATGAGGGTGGGAGAATTGGGCAGGAATTTCCAACTGGTCATGAGATCGTAAAAATCCCGGGCCAGCTGCTCAGGCGTAACGCTTGAGTCCTTGTAATTTTTTTCCTGGGCGGCAATGGCCGTAGCCACGCGCCAGAAAAGATCACGCGGCTCTTCGATGATTTTTCCGTCCAGATTTTTACGCAGATAGCGCTTTTGCAAAACAACTTCGGTATTGGGCTTCAGTTGCGGATGGGGCAGATTTTTGGGCATTGCAAACATGGGAGCAGAAACCTTTTCTTGAAGTTACAAAGGGCGAAAGCGGCCCTGCGGGCCAAAGGCCATTATACACGCTTGTGCGCCGAATGAAAGTCGCCAGCGGGCAGCCATATGTTAACTATCTGTTTTTCATATTCTTTTATATTGATAAGTTGTATCATTAAGCAATCATTCATAAAAAGGCGCCCCGTGTTCCATAATCAAAGAACACGGGGCGCTCAAAACCAGCGAGTTAGAGCATTTTAACTTTGAAAAAGTATAAATGCTCTAACGCTGCACGAAAGTGCAGCGCGCCACAATGTGGCGTGGATTCAGCCGAAAATCGCTTTTTTGGGCTGAATGAAAACTTTGAAATGTGAAGCATTTCAAAGTTAATCTGTTCTAGAACACGCAGGCAAAGTTCATTTTTGTTCCTTACTTAAATAACATTATAAAATATTTTACTTTTTTACGAACAATATTCTTTGTTCCCACGCCTTTTTCCCGGCGGCACGAGCTGCCCTCATGCGTAAACTGCATGAAGCGCCATGCCGGGTGACGCCACATTGTTCCTTTCTTTTTCCTTAATTCGCTTGGGGATTTTCCAGCACATCAGGGCAGGGCTGCCAAAAGACATGCTCATGCGCGCAGGCGGGCAAACGTGGCTTCGCAGGCTTGCCAGTGCGTTGTCTCTGCCCGCGCATGCAACCAGACGGACAGCCCAAACCCGCAGACAAACGGGCGGTGAGCCGTGCAGACGGAACTGCGGCCATTGGCAAAAGCGCTCAACCAGTCAAAGCGGGTTTCGTTGATGGCGTAGCGCGGCGCGGAGGGAGATCACCCGCCCGGAGGGAGGGAAGCTCCCGCAGCACACGGCGCGCAGCCCTCGCCACGCACGGTGATTGAAAACCTCAGGAGGGGGAGTCCGGGGGAGTGCAGAGGGGGCCTCGGAGGGGTACAGCCCCTGACAGGCCCCCCTCTGCCGTGCGCGGCGCAGGCGTCCAAAACGGAGGCAATGAAATCATTTCAAAGGGAAATTGTTCCACAACATTTAGCACTCGAAATGCTCTAAACGCTGCATGCCCTGAAAGCAAAAAATACGGACAAACCACCACGGTTTGTCCGTATTCTACAAGTGCTATCCTCAATATTCCTTGAATAAAAAAGCGACCGGGCCTATGCCCATCCGCCCACAACAGCCCCGATACCCAGCATATTGGCGGCTGCCATGCGCCACTGTGTCTGCATAAACGAGCTGGCGCTGTCCGCAGATTCAAGCTGGTCAATGGCGGCGGTAATGTCATTCAGTACAGACGGCACGTAGGTAATGACATCCGTCGTGTCGGGCGGGGTATTCTGCACTATGAGTGTCAGTCCCGAAAGTGGCTGAAAATATGTCATGACGGCCCTCCTTGCGAGAGCGGCGCTACTTCATCGCCGCCCCTTTTTGGCGGGTTTGCCTTTTTCTTTTTCCACAGGCTTTTCAGGTACGGGAACAGGGTTTTCGGGCACTATGCTGCCCGGCTCGTATTCAGAAAGAGCCTTTTCACCATTAAGATAGGCCAGCTCAAGGGCTACAACCTTTTCAAATTCGGCCATGGCCTTTTTTGACACCGGCTCACCGCGCGGGTTGATGGCCTTGCCCGGGTCGATGAACTTTCCATTCTGGCGCAGCCGGAAATCCAGATGGGGGCCTGTTGCCAGACCAGTGCTGCCCACAAAGCCGATAACCTGCCCCTGACGCACGCGCTGCCCCCTGGCAAGGCCGCGTGCATAGCCTGAAAGGTGCGCATACATGGATTCCAGCCCGGCCGCATGCTTGATAACAATCTGGTTACCATAGCCGCCGACCCATGCGCGTTGTGTTACCAGCCCGTCACCCACGGCCTTGACCGGAGTACCTGTGGGGGCCGCGTAGTCCACGCCGTGGTGGGCGCGTCTGTAATTTAATATGGGGTGCAGTCGGCTGTTTGTAAAGCGCGAGGTAATGCGCGTGAAGGCCAGAGGGGCCTGAAGCAGGGTCTTGCGCAGACTTTCGCCCTTGCGGTTGTAATATTCGGCCCTGTTGCCCTCACGAAAAATATAGGCTTCGTAGGTTTTGCCCTTGTTGGTGAAATGGGCGGCCAGAATACGTCCATAGCCCTTGTATTCACCTTCGCGATAGCGTTTTTCCACCAGCACGGCAAAGGAGTCGCCCTGCTGCAGATCGCGGATAAAGTTTATTTCCGCGCCGAAAAGATCCGCCAGCTTGAGGGCCATTTGCGGGCTTTCACCCATATCGGCCACGGCCTGGAACAGATTGTCGCTGATGGTTCCCGTAATGGAATTCAGCAGCACAACATATTCAATAGGCTCTACTCTGGCGGCGGGGGCGTCTGTTCCCTCCACCACAAGGCGATGATGGCTGTCTATCTCGTATTCAAAGCGTTTGACCTTGCCCGATTCCGTGTCGGTAACCACAACATAGGGCTGCCCCTCACGAAAGGCGCGCATGGAAAAAACCTGACGCGCCGCACTGACGTACTGCTGCGTTCCCTGCCCGCCGGAATTTTCAAGAACCTTGCTGACGGTATCGCCCTTTTCAAAGGTTCCGCGCACCACGGCCTCGCCCGGCGCTGCCCCGGCGTCCGCCGCATCAGCGGCAGCATCGGCGGCCGTATCCGCATGGTCTGCGTTGGCTGCTTCACTGGAAGGAGAGGAGGGTGAGGAGGAATCGGGTTCGCCGGCGGGATCGTCGTCAGGATTTTGCGGGGCAGCCCCATCCTGAGAAGCGGCGTGTTCCTGCGTTTTTTCACTGGTCGCAACTGCAGGCTGTTCCTGCACGGATTCCGGCCCGCTCATAGCCGTAAGACCGGGCAATCCCACATGACGGGCCACGACAAAACCCAGCACCGCCAACAGCAAGACCCCTGCCAACCATAGTCTTTTGTTCTTCGATCCCATGAGGAGCTTATACGCATGGGCAGGGAGCTTGTCCAGTTCAAGGGTAAAAGGCCCGCCCCGCGCACCTTTTTCATCATTGCAGCCTCTGGAGCGCGTCCTGTGGCGCAGACGGCAAAAACAGCCGCCACCGCCGTCACAGGAGCGCGAAACAGTGCAGGATGCACAAGGATAAAAGCCCGGCGTCCGCTCATGCTGACACCGTCACCGGGCTGCAGGCGCATGCCTTCGGGCATGACAAGGACTGTGCCTGCCGGGCGGGGAGTAAAAAACTGCCGCCGCCGGTGTCGTCGCCGCTGCTCTCGACAGTTCCGAGGCCGTTCCGCGGCAATTCCGCGGCAGTTCCGAGGCAATTCCGAGGCAAAAAAACAAATCCGGCCAAAGGATAAAAAAGCGTGCCGTCAGCAGCACGAAAAACCGCGAACCATCCGAAAAGACAGCGCTGTGGCACAGTGTTTTCCACAGGCATCCACAGCAGGCAGTATTTGCGGGGGATGGCGGCCCTCTTGTTTGAAATCAACTTTTATGCTACGAGTATCTCTTGTTCCTATACGGCCTGGGCCGAAAAAACCGAGCCTCAGCCGAACCTGCGGGAAGATACTTTGTCCACAGGGCACGCCCTGCGAGGCGAATGAATCACGTATATTATGCTGAAAAAAGAGTTGCGGGAAATACTGGCAAAAAATAGGGCCACAGCCGGAGAAAACTGGCTGGACAGCCTTACCCTGCGCCAGGAAGAAAACACCCTGAGGGTGGTTTTTCCGCACATGTATTTTGCAGACTGGTTCAGCCAGCACAGGCGGGCAGCCTTTGAAGATGCGCTGCACAAACATTTTACGAGCCTGCACGAAGATTCCGTACCCAGAATAGTCTACGAAAGCGCCAACCCCGGCGCTTTTGCCGCCAGGAATCAGCCGCAGCCCGTCAGCCCTTTCCCCGCACCGGACTGCCGCAACAACACCGCGGAAGAAACAGCGGAAGACCCCTTCGCAGACTTTATCTGCAACGACAAAAACGCTTTTCCTCTGGCAACAGCCAGAGAGCTGGCCGCCGACACTTCATCCACGGCCTATAACCCTTTTCTGGTCTGCGGGCGCAGCGGCACAGGCAAAAGCCGCCTTCTTCAGGCCATGACATCAGTGATGTCCCGCACTGCCGATCCCGCCCGCATGGTCTGCTCCAGCGCCGCCCGTTTCTGCTCTGAACATCTCGTGTGGGGAAGGCCGGAAATGTTCTGGCTGCGCTATGACGTCCTTGTTCTTGATGATATTCAGGACCTTGCCGGGCATGACGACTGGCAGCGCAAGCTTGTAACCATTATGGACAGTTGCCCCGGCGGGCACAAAAACTCTGCGGACGGTCCCCAAGGGGAAGAAGCCCCGCCAACGGGTGAACAGGCAGGCAGAGCCGCACCACGCATGATTTTTGCCTGCTCCGGCCAGCCGCAGGCCCTGAAAGCGCTGGACGAACGCCTGCGTTCGCGCCTTGAAAGCGGGCTTGTGGTGGAACTTATGGAGCCGGACCTGTATGTCCGCCTGCGCTATCTGCAAGTCATGTGCAAGGAACGGCGCTTGCCGCTGACACGGGAACAGCTGCTTTTTCTGGCGCAGCGCTGCTCACAGTTCCGGCTATTGCAGGGCCTCATGCTCAAGGTAGGCGCGTATTGCGCCGTGAAGGGCAATAACCTCACCCAGGCCGATATGGAAAATATCGTACGCACCGGGGTGGCGGAAAAAATGCCCGGCTGCCGGGAAATTCTGGGCGAAGTTGCCAGAAAGCTCAACCTGCGGCCCGAAGACGTGCTCGGTGCCAAGCGCCGCCCAGACCTCGTACTGGCACGACAGGTATCCATGTATATATGTCGCCGCAAGCTTGGTCTTTCCTACCCGGAACTGGGCCGTGCCTTTGGCGGGCGAGACCATAGCACAGTCATATATGCCATTAATAAGATTAAGAAATTGATGGTTAGTAACAAAAGTGTACACCAACTGGTAACAGAGATTGAAATGAAAACACCCTGACCCCTGAAATCAGGGCAAAAGCTTTTGGGCTGTTACCGGCGTTCCTAAAAAACACGTTGGGATGTTCCACAAAAAGTTCAATTTTTACAGGGCTTTTAAGCCGATAAGAACATAGCAACACTGCCAATAATAGTTAAGGAAAGAATGTATGAAACTTACTGTTAATAAAGAGCAGATCATCGAAGGCCTGTTGAAAGCTGTTGCCATTATTCCCGCCAAGGCAGGGGCGCAGTATTTGCGCTCCATCTGGCTCAGGGCGGAAGACGGCGGCCTTTCGGTCATGTCCACCGATGCCAACATTGAATTTACGGGACGCTATCAGGCAGAGGTGGCACAGCCCGGCCTTATCGGCGTGCAGGGCAGGGCCTTTGTGGATCTGGTGCGTCAGCTGCCCTCGGGCGTGCTGCACCTTTCCCTTGACGAAGCTTCGGGCAATCTGCTGGTAGAGCAGGGGCGTCGCACATATAAACTGCCTGTAAGCGGGGCCGAGTGGTTTCAGAATTTTTCCAGCTTTCCTGAAGAAAACACGGTGACCTGGTCTGGCGACTTTTTGCAGGACCTTCTGGACAAGGTGACGTTTTGCATCAGCGATGACGATGCCATGGATGCCATTGCCTGCCTGTGCATGATGCCCAAGGGCGATGGCCGCATCGACGTTTGCGGGCTTAACGGGCATCAGTTTGCCCTTGTTTCCTTTACGCACGACGAACTTGCCGAGCGCCTGCCTGAAGAAGGCATTCTTATCCAGAAAAAGTACCTTCAGGACATGAAGAAGTGGCTGGGCGTGGACGAGATAGAGCTGAGCATCACCGGCAAGCGCCTGTACCTGCGCAGCATGAGCAAGGCCGAAACCCTGAGTCTGCCGCGGGCTGCCCATCAGTACCCGGACTACAGCATCTTCATGAGCAAGCTGGCCAGCGAAGACATGCACCCCATGACCATCGACCGCAAGGAAGCCATGGAGGCCCTTGGCCGCATTCTTATTTTTAATACCGAAAGTGACCGCTGCACCTACATGGACCTTTCCTCCCGCGAGGCGCTGCTTTCCGCCCAGGGGCAGGACATCGGCTCGGCCAGCGAAAGCCTTGAAGTAACATACGGCGGCGACATCAAGCGCATCGCCTTTCCCACCCGCAACCTTATGGACGTGCTGGCCCACTTTGTGTCCGGCAAGACAGACATGATGCTTACGGGCGCTGAAGGCCCCTGCGGCATACGCGGGGCCGATGACCCGAACTACACCGTCATCATCATGCCCATGAAGGTTTCGGAAACGACATATTATAGCGAGGAAGACGTTTAATGGCTCTCCAAACCCCCGTCGACGGCGGCTACACCGCTTCTTCCATTACCATTCTGGAAGGGCTTTCGGCCGTTCGCAAACGTCCGGCCATGTATATCGGCTCCACGGATGCGCGCGGCCTGCACCACCTTGTCTACGAAGTGGTGGATAACTCCATTGACGAGGCCATGGCGGGTTTTTGCACGCGCATTACCGTCATTCTGCACGCCGACAACAGCGTGACCGTGCGGGACGATGGCCGCGGCATCCCCGTGGACATCCACCCCAAGGAAGGTGTGCCCGCTGTTCAGGTGGTCATGACCAAGCTGCATGCCGGCGGCAAGTTTGACAACACAAGCTACAAGGTCTCCGGCGGTCTGCACGGCGTGGGCGTGTCCTGCGTCAACGCGCTTTCCGAAGAGCTTACGGTTACCGTGCGCCGTGACGGCAAACGCTATCGTCAGCACTATTCCCGTGGCATCCCGCAGGATCAGCTGGTCGTCATCGGCGAAAACGTGGATGGCCACGGAACCACCGTGCGCTTCAAGCCCGATGAAGAGATTTTTGAAGTTTCCGAGTTTTCTTACGACACGCTTAAAAAGCGTTTTGAAGAGCTGGCCTATCTCAACAAGGGCCTGTTTATCGAATGCATCGACGAACGCATCGGTGAAACCCACGTTTTTCACGCCGAAGGCGGCATACGGCAGTTTGTGGGCGACCTCAATTCCGGCGAGCAGGGCATCCATTCCATCGTTTTCGGTGAAGGCATGGTGGACAATGTCACCGTGGACTTTGCCCTGCAGTACAATGCCGGCTACAAGGAAAATATCCTTACCTTCGCCAACAATATCCGCACCAAGGAAGGCGGAACCCACCTTGTGGGCTTTCGCACGGCCCTTACACGAGCCATCAACGGCTACATCAAGGGGCAGGCCGATCTGGTCAAAAAGATGAAGAACACAAGCCTGTCCGGCGACGACGTGCGCGAAGGGCTTACGGCCGTCATCAGCGTCAAGCTGCCCCAGCCGCAGTTTGAAGGGCAGACCAAGACCAAGCTCGGCAACAGCGAGGTTGCCGGTCTTGTGGCGGGCGTGGTCTATGATCGCCTGAACATCTATTTTGAAGAAAATCCCAAGGATATCCGGCTCATTATTGAAAAGGCCGTGGATGCCGCCCGTGCCCGCGATGCCGCCCGCCGCGCCAAGGAGCTTGTGCGCCGCAAGGGCGCTCTTTCGGACAACTCCCTGCCCGGAAAGCTGGCGGACTGCCAGAGCAAGGATCCTGTGGAATCCGAACTGTTCATCGTGGAAGGTGACTCGGCCGGTGGTTCTGCCAAGCAGGGCCGCAACCCGAAAAATCAGGCCATCCTGCCCCTGCGCGGCAAAATCCTGAATACGGAGCGCACCCGCTTTGACAAGATGCTTGCCAACAAGGAAGTAAAGAACCTCATTACGGCCATGGGCGCCGGTATCGGTGAGGACGACACCGACCTTGAAAAGCTGCGCTATCACAAGATCATCATCATGACAGACGCCGACGTGGACGGCGCGCATATCCGCACCCTGCTGCTGACCTTCTTTTTCCGTCAGTATCAGGAAATGGTGGAGCGCGGCTTTGTCTACATCGCCCAGCCGCCGCTGTATCGCGTTCACAATTCGCGCATGGAAAAATTCATCAAGGACGATGCGGAGCTGAACAGCTTTCTGCTTTCGCGCGTCAGCGAAGACATCACGGTAAGGGCGGTCAACGGCAAGGAATACACGGGCACGGCCCTCAGCAACCTCGTGGAGCGCATTGAGACCCTTGAGCTGCGCCTTGACGACGCTGAAATGACCGGAACCCCGCGCGACCTCTTTCTGGCGCTTGCAACGTATCCTGAGCAGGTGGATGCGGCCATGCTTGAGCGGCAGGACACCGGTCTTGTGGAGTGGCTCAACGAGCGCGGCTACATGCTCACGCTTGAAAACGAGCAGAGCGAAGACGACGAGGAACGCCTGTTTGCCATATTCGAGAATACCGGCGGCCATCAGACACGGCGCGGCATGGAATTTTTTGCCTCGCGGCTGTACCGCATGACCTGGCAGCTCTTTGCCGAGCTGCGTGAGGAATGCGGCGGTCTGGACTTTGTCATGCGCCGCAAGGATGGCGAAACCCCCTCGCAAACCCTGTTTGATCTTATGCGCATGGTGCTGGACGAAGCCCGCAGGGGTATCAATATCCAGCGCTACAAGGGTCTGGGTGAAATGAACCCCGAGCAGCTCTGGGTAACCACCATGAATCCTGAAAACCGCATTCTGCTTCAGGTTTCTGTGGAAGACGCCAACGAGGCCTCGGATGCGTTCATGGAGCTTATGGGCGACCGCGTGGAGCCGCGCCGCGAATTCATCGAGCGCAACGCCTTGGCCGTACACGATCTGGACATTTAGGAAAGGTTTTTTGGGCAAAGCAGGGATGCGGGGCTGAAAGCTCCGCCGTTGGCTCTTGCCGACCGCGTGGCGGCCGCAGGAGCGCCCTGCCGGGGAGTGCCGCACGGCAGTCTGCAACAACCCTTTCCCGGGGCATCCCAATAAACTTTTATAGGGAGTGGCATGAACAGTTCGAGCAATTTCACTTTGAAAAAGCTCTAGGACGGCTCCATACGGATTTTCAGAAAACAGTGTTTTCTGAGCCGTCGCAGACTGTTCGCATCCACCCAACATCATTACTCAGCGAGGCCAGCAGTGGCAGAAATGCAGCAGCCGCAGATAAGCATAGAAACTGAACTCCGCAAGTCGTACCTGGAGTATTCCCTTTCGGTCATCATCGGCCGCGCCATCCCTGACGCCCGTGACGGTCTCAAGCCCGTTCACAGGCGCATCATGTTTGCGCAGTACGAGCTTGCCAACAACTATAACCGTCCGCACAAAAAGTCCGCCCGTATCGTCGGTGACGTGATCGGTAAGTATCATCCGCACGGCGACTTGGCGGTGTATGATGCGCTGGTGCGTCTTGCGCAGGATTTTTCCATGCGCGATCCTCTGGTGGACGGTCAGGGCAACTTTGGCTCCATCGACGGCGACGCCCCGGCGGCCATGCGTTACACCGAAGTGCGCATGTCCAGACTGGCTCAGGAATTTCTGGGCGATCTGGACAAGAATACGGTGGATTTTCGCCCCAACTACGACAATACCTTGCAGGAACCCACGGTTATGCCCAGCAAGGTTCCCAACCTGCTGCTCAACGGCAGTTCGGGTATTGCCGTGGGCATGGCTACCAATATTCCGCCCCATAACCTGGGCGAACTGTGCGATGCCCTGCAGCTGCTTCTGGATAATCCCCAGTGCAGCATTGACGACCTCATGGAGCATGTGAAAGGCCCGGACTTTCCCACCAGCGGCTATGTGTACGCGGGCAAGGGGCTGTACGACGCCTACCACACCGGCCGCGGCACGGTGAAAGTGCGCGGTCGCATGGAAATCGAAGACCGCAAGAAAAGCGCGCAATCCATCATCATCAGGGAAATTCCCTACGGTCTGAACAAGTCCTCTCTGGTGGAAAAAATCGCGGCTCTGGTCAACGACCGCAAAATTGACGGCATCACCGACCTGCGCGACGAATCCGACCGCAGGGGCATCCGTGTTGTCATCGACCTCAAGCGCGGAACCATTCCCGAGATCGTCATCAACGCGCTGTACAAATTCACGCCGCTGGAATCGAGCTTCGGCATCAACATGCTGGCCGTGGTGGACAACCGCCCGCAGCTTTTGAATCTCAAGACCGCGCTGACCTGCTTTGTGGACCACAGGCGCGAGGTGGTCATCCGCCGCACCCGGTATGATCTTGAAAAAGCCGAGGCCCGCGCGCATATTCTTGAAGGTCTGCGCATCGCCATCGACAATATTGACGAGGTGGTGGCCCTTATTCGCGCTTCGGCCAGCCCGGACGAAGCCCGCGCGGCCCTTATGAAGCGCTTTGAGCTTTCCGAGCTTCAGGCCAAGGCCATTCTTGAAATGCGCCTGCAGCGCCTTACGGGTCTGCAACGTGAAGAGCTTATGTCCGAGTACAAGGATCTTCTGCAAAAGATCGAATTCTACCGCTCGATCCTTGAAAACAACGAAGTGCTGCGCGGGGAGATCAAGCGCGAAATCCGCGAAATCCGCGAAACCTTCGTCACACCGCGCCGCACCGAAGTGCTGCGTGAAGCTCTTACCGACATTGACATTGAAGACCTCATTCCTGACGAGGATGTGGTTATTACCCTGTCGCGCCGTGGCTACATGAAGCGCACCGGGCTTGAAAATTACCAGCAGCAGAAACGCGGGGGCAAGGGCATTGCCGCCCTGTACACCTCTGACGACGACTATGTGCAGGAATTTTTGAGCACCACCAACCATCAGTTCCTGTGCCTCTTCACCAACAAGGGCCGCATGCACCAGCTCAAGGTGCATCAGGTTCCGGAAGGGAGCCGTACGGCCAAGGGCGTACACATCAACAACCTGCTGCCCCTGGAAGAGGGCGAGTGGGTCACCACTGTGCTTGCCCTGCGCGAGTTTGCCGAAGACAAGTACTTCCTCTTCATCACCAGACGCGGCATGGTCAAGCGCTCCTCGGCTTCACTGTATGCCCGTTGCCGCAAGACCGGCCTTATGGCCGTGGGCCTGCGCGAAGACGACGAACTTGTGGTGGTGCGCCCCATTCGCAACGACAGCCATATCGTGCTGGCTACAGCCGACGGCATTGCCATACGTTTTCCCAGCAAGGACGTGCGCCCCATGGGCCGCGTAGCCACGGGCGTCAAGGGCATAGCCCTGCGCAGGCAGGATTTTGTGGTGGCCGGGGTCATTGTGAAGGAAACGGATCAGACCACGGAAATCATGTCCATTTCTGCCAACGGCTTCGGCAAGCGCACCAGTATCGAGCTGTACCGCCTGCAGTCGCGCGGGGGCAAGGGCATCATCAACTTCAAGGTCACGGGCAAGACCGGGCCTGTGGTGGGCGCCATGCCCGTGCGTGATGACGATGGTCTTATCCTGCTCACTTCATCCAACAAGATCGTGCGCATCGGTCTGGACGAAGTGCGCAGCAAGGGTCGCGCCACAATGGGCGTCATGCTTGTGCGGCTGGACGAAGGCGCGCATGTGGTGGGCTTTGACCGTGTGGACGAAGGCGGTCAGACCGGCCGTGATCTGAGCGAGGAGATGGACGATGATGTGGTGGAGGGTGCAACTCCCGCTGCCACTGGCGCGGCCTCTTCGCCTGCTGCTGATGTGCCTGACGGTCTGGCTGACGGCCCGGCTGATGACGACGCGGATGAAGGCCCTGAAGGCGAAAACGCCTGATATGGACCCGCATGATGTTTTTCACTGTTGAAAAACGTGGTTTCAGGGGGGCAATGCCCCCCTGTCCGCCTGAAGGGCGGCAACGTGCCCCTGCAAGGCGCGGTTTTTTTATTTTTTCGGTGGCGCGCAGGCTTGCGCTGGCCGTGGCTTTCTGTTTCTGCCTTGGCCTTGCTGGCTGTGACAGCCCCGCGTTGCAGGGTGATGACCTCTCTCAGGCCAGGGAAGCTGTGGCACAGCGTCAGTGGTCCCTTGCCGAAAGGCTGCTTGAGCGTTATCTGCGTGAGGCACAGGACAGTCAGAGTGCGGACGACCGCTGGGAAGCCTGGCAGCAGTTGCTGCTTGTGGTCAATGCCGCGGGGCAGGAGCCTCGGGCCAGCCTGGAATATCTCGAAACCATGCTGGAAGAGTATATGGACGACGATGCCCGCAGCGCGGTCGTCCTGCGGCGCATGGCCGAGGTCAATGAAAACCTGCACCGTCATGAACGTGCCGTGGATATCTGGAACGTCTACATAGGGCTTGGCGGTCTTGGCCCGGAGCAGGTGCTTGAAGGTCACCGGCGGCTGGCGGCCATGCAGTTCAGCCTGCGGCGTTTTGATGCCGGAGAGGACACGCTTCAGCAGTGTCTTGGCCTGCCCCTGCCGGATCACGACAAGATCATGTGCATGTATGATCTTGCCGACCAGAATATGGCCCGGGAGCGCTGGCAGGATGTGGCGGATCTTTCACAGCAGATACTGGACAGCGATCCTGACCAGAACCTGCGCGGGCTGGCCGGCTATTTGCTGGCCGACGCCCTGGAACAGCTGGGCAAGGGCACGGAAGCCCTGAAACAATTTGAACTGGCGCGCGACGCATACCCCAATCCGTCGGTCATCGACAATCGCATTGCGCATTTGCGCAAAAAACTGAAGAAGTAAGGCTTATGATTAAGCACGAATGCGGTGTTTTCGGCATTTATGACCATGACGATGCTGCCCGTCTGGCCTATTTCGGCCTTTATGCCCAGCAGCACCGGGGACAGGAAAGTGCGGGCATAGTCACGTTTGACGGCAAGACCGTTCACGAGCGTCGCGGCATGGGCCTTGTGCCCGATGTGTTTTCCGAGGCTGATCTGCAACGCCTCACCGGGCGTCACGCTGTGGGGCATGTGCGCTATTCCACCACGGGCAGTTCGTCCAGCGGCAATGCCCAGCCTTTTCTTGCCAACTACAAGGGCAGAGCCATTGCGCTGGCCCATAACGGCAATCTGGTCAACGCCGGTCAATTGCGCGAAGATCTGGAAAACGAAGGGGCCATTTTTTCCACCAGCAACGACACCGAGGTGTTCATGCACCTTCTGGTGCGCGCCCTGCGCCACAATGACCTGCCCGGAGCCGTCAAGGAGGCGTGCTACAGGGTGCAGGGGGCGTACTGCCTTCTGGTCATGGCTGACGGTGTCATGGTGGCCGTGCGCGATCCTCACGGCTTTCATCCGCTTGCTTTCGGGCGCATGGACGGCAGCCCCGTCTTTGCCTCTGAAACCTGTGCCTTTGACCTGCTTGAGGCCGAATTCGTTCGCACGGTGGAGCCGGGTGAAGTGGTGGTGGTTGAAGGCAACAGCGTTCGCAGCGAACGCCTCATAAGCCCCATGCCGGAAAAGCCCGCCCAGTGCATTTTCGAGCTGATCTATTTTGCACGGCCGGACTCCTATGTTTTTGGCGAACAGGTATACCAGTGCCGTAAAAAGATGGGCTGGAATCTGGCTACGGAATCCGCGCCGGATGTGGATTTTGTCATGCCTTTTCCTGACTCGGGCATTTATCCGGCCCTTGGTTTCGCCCAGCGTTCGGGCCTGCCCTACGAGCATGCCATGATACGCAACCACTATGTGGGGCGCACGTTTATTCAGCCTTCGCAAAGCATGCGCAGCTTCGGCGTGCGGGTAAAGATCAATCCCGTGCGTGAAATGATTGAAGGCAAGCGCATCTGCATTATTGACGACAGCATCGTGCGCGGCACAACCATGATGACCCGTGTAAAAAAGCTGCGCGAACTGGGTGCAAAAGAGGTGCATATACGCATTTCTTCACCGCCGGTCATGTCGCCCTGCCATTATGGCATAGACTTTTCATCACGGGGCGAGCTTATTGCCGCGCAGCATTCACTGGAAGAAATACAGCGCAAGCTGGATGTGGATTCTCTGCATTACCTGAGCATTGAAGGGCTTATGGGCGCCGTGAGCGAACCGCAGCACTACTGCATGGCCTGCTTTACCGGCGAGTACCCCGTGCCTTGCGATGAATGCGGCGGCAAGTTTAAGCTTGAAGGCTCCTGCGGTTCACGCTAATTTCTGGCCCCGGGCAAAAATTCAGGCTCAGGGACACAAGAGCGTCTTACCTTTGAGAATTGTATTCTCACAGCCGTAATACGCTCACTGCGGCGTTTCACAGCGCAAATACAGAGCGCAGCCGTCTTCGACCACAGGCCCCTGTGGCGAGGCTGAAGCTGCGCGGACACCTTTGCGGCGGACGGCTGCCAGCGCAGCAGTCAGAGCAGTTTCACGCTGAAATTCTCTATTGCGCCACCATTGAGGACGACATGAGCATTGCACGCATCAAAGGCTTCGCGGACATGTTTCCGCCGGACAGCGACATCTTTACCCGTATGGAAAATACCGCGCGGGATATTTTTGGCCGCTACGGCTTTGTGGAACTGCGCACGCCCATTGTGGAATTTACCGAGCTTTTTCAGCGCTCCATCGGTGAGGAAACCGACGTGGTGCAAAAAGAGATGTATACCTTTCCCGACCGCAAGGACAGATCGCTTACCCTGCGGCCCGAAGCCACGGCGGGCGTCATGCGTGCCTATATCGAAAGCGGCCTCGCCAACAGGGAACCGGTAAGCCGCCTGTTCACCACCGGGCCCATGTTCCGCTACGAGCGGCCGCAAAAGGGCCGCATGCGGCAGTTCCACCAGATCAACTGTGAATGCCTCGGTTCGCACAGCCCCTATGCCGATGCCGATCTTATCAGCATGCTGCTGCGCTTTCTTGATGCCCTGGGCCTTGAAGATCTGACCCTCAAGGTCAATTCTCTGGGCTGCTCCCAGTGCCGCCCCAGGTTCAAGGAAGCGCTGCTGGCCTATCTTGAAAGCGTGGACAGCACCGCCCTGTGCCCGGACTGCGCCCGCAGGGTGCATACCAATCCCTTGCGCGTGCTGGACTGCAAGCAGCCCGGCTGCCGGGCCATCACCGATGCGGCCCCTAAACTGCTGGACTATAACTGTCCGGAGTGCAGGGCGCATTTTGACACGGTGCTTGACCTGCTCAACAGCGAAAACCTGCCCTTTGAGCTTGACCACAGGCTTGTGCGCGGGCTTGACTACTATTGCCGCACCACCTTTGAGGTGGTAAGCGGCAGTATCGGCGCGCAGGCTGCCGTTGCAGGCGGCGGCCGCTATGACGGGCTTATCAGAAGCCTGGGCGGGCCTGATGCCCCTGGCGTGGGCTTTGCCGCCGGCATGGAACGTCTGGCCCTCATGATGGGAGCCGGGGACGCTGTTCCGGCGGACTTCTATCTTGTGGGCATGGATGCGCAAAGCAGGGCGCAGGGCTATGCACTGACGCAAACGTTGCGCGCTGCGGGCCTGCGGGGCGAAATGAATTTCAGCGAGGCGGGCTTTAAAAGCCTTATGCGTCAGGCCGGCAAGTCCGGCGCGCGTTATTGCCTCATCATGGGACCGGACGAAGCGGCCCAGAACACTGTGGTTGTAAAAAATCTGGAAAGCGGAGAGCAGACCACTGTGCCGCAAGCCCAGGCACTACACATTTTGCAAACGGGAACCAACTAACATGACTGAAGAAAGCCAGATGGCAGAGCAGACGGCCCAGGCCGCCGCGCAGGGCCAGGACGTGCAGCAGGAACACCAGAAGTACATCACCGGCCTTGGGGACTGGCATCGCAGCCAGACCTGCGGTGAGCTGACCCTTGCCAACAACGGGCAGGAAGTCTGCCTCATGGGCTGGGTGCAGTACCGGCGCGACCACGGCGGTCTTATCTTTGTGGACCTGCGCGACCGTTCGGGTCTTACCCAGGTGGTCTTCAGCCCCGATGCCGCCCCGGAAGCACACAAGAACGCGCACATTCTGCGTTCGGAGTACGTGCTTGCCATCAAGGGCGTGGTGCGCCCGCGCCCCGAGGGCATGGTGAACCCCAACATGATCACCGGCGAAGTCGAGGTAGTGGTTACGGAATGGAAGCTGCTCAATACTTCCAAAACCCCGCCCTTTGCCATTGAAAACCGTTGTGATGCGGGCGAGAATCTGCGCCTTGCATGGCGCTATCTTGATCTGCGCCGTCCCCGCATGCAGGACAACCTGCGCCTGCGCCACAAGGTGGCCCAGTGCATACGCCGCCATCTGGATGAAGACGGCTTTGTGGAAGTGGAAACACCCGTGCTCACCAAGTCCACGCCCGAGGGCGCGCGCGACTTTCTGGTTCCCAGCCGTCTCAATGCCGGTGAATTCTATGCCCTGCCGCAGTCGCCGCAGCTGTTCAAGCAGCTGCTCATGGTGGCGGGCATGGATCGCTATTTCCAGATTGTGCGCTGCTTCCGCGACGAAGACTTGCGCGCCGACCGCCAGCCCGAGTTCACCCAGGTGGACATTGAAATGAGCTTTGCGGACGAAGAAACTGTCATGAGCATGGCCGAAAGGCTTATGGCCCGCGTGTTCAAGGACGTCATGGGCAAGGAGCTCAGCCTGCCGTTCCCGCGCATGCCCTGGGACGAAGCCATGGCCCGCTACGGCGTGGACAAGCCCGATACCCGTTTTGGTCTGGAGCTTGTGGACATTACGGAAATTGTGCGCGGTTCAGGCTTCAAGCTGTTTGCCACGGCCCCGCTGGTCAAGGGCATGAAGGTTCCCGGCGGCGAAGGCATGACCCGCAAGGAAATAGACGCCTTTACCGAATTTGTGAAAATCTACGGCGCGCAGGGTCTGGCCTGGATCAAGATCAAGGCCGACGAATGGCAGTCGCCCATTGCCAAGTTCCTTTCCGATGAAGAGCGCAAGGGCATTGCCGCAGCGCTGGACCTTCAGGTGGGCGATATCGTCTTTTTCCAGGCGGGAGAGCCGGGCATGGTCAATGCGGCGCTGGGCAACCTGCGCGTGCATCTGGCCAACCATATGCACCTGATACCTGAAAACACCTTCAATTTCCTCTGGGTTACCGACTTCCCGCTGTATGAGTACGATGAGGAAGAAAAGCGCTATGTGGCTTGCCACCATCCCTTTACCTCACCGGCTCCCGGTCATATGGACATCATGACCAGCGACCCCGCCCGCGCCCGCGCCCGTGCCTATGACATGGTGCTCAACGGCAGCGAGGTGGGCGGTGGCTCCATCCGTATCCATTCCGGCGAAGTGCAGCGTCGCATGTTTGAGGCCCTTGGCTTTACCCCCGAGCAGGCCGAAAGCCAGTTCGGCTTCCTTATTCAGGCGCTGGAGCATGGCGCGCCGCCGCACGGCGGCCTTGCCTTCGGTCTTGACCGCCTTATCATGTTGCTGTCCGGGGCCAGCAGTATTCGCGACGTTATCGCCTTCCCCAAGACGCAAAAGGCCACCTGCCTCATGACGGATGCCCCCTCGCCCGTGGCGGCCAAGCAGCTGCGGGAACTTGGCCTGCGCCTTCGTGAGCAGCCCGGTGAAAAAGGCACGACCGACAAGCCCGCAACGGCTGAAAAGGCGGAATAGACAACGCCCACCGGCCGTCAGGCTTTGAGCACAAGGAAGCAGCTATGATTCTTGATATTGTTACCTATCCTGATCCGCGCCTCAAAGAGGTGTGCGAGCCTGTTGCGGAAGTGACGGACGAAATCCGCCGGCTTGCAGCGGACATGCTCGAAACCATGTATGAGGCCCCGGGCGTGGGACTTGCCGCGCCTCAGGTGGGGCACAATATACGCATGCTGGTTATGGACCCTTCTGCCCAGAAAGATGAACGCAACCCCCGCGTGCTCATCAATCCGGTGCTGACGCTCTCCGGCGAGCAGATCGTCAGCGAGCAGGAAGGATGTCTTTCCGTGCCCATGAACTACCGTGCGGACGTAAAGCGCATGAGCAAGGCGCATTTGAGCGCCACCGATCTTGACGGCAATGTCATTGAAGAAGATCTGGAAGACTTTGCCGCCATTGTCATGCAGCACGAATACGACCATCTTGACGGCATACTGTTTATTGACAAGGTGAGCCGCCTGCGGCGCAGCCTGTATGACAGCAAGGTTAAAAAATGGCTCAAGAAAAAGACTGCCGTATAGTGTTTATGGGTACTCCCGGCTTTGCGGCCGCCAGTCTGAAAAGGCTGGCGGCCTGGCCGCGTGCCCATATTGTTGCTGTATACACGCAGCCTGACCGTCCGGCGGGGCGCGGCCAAAAGCTTGCCATGTCCGCCGTGAAAAAGCTTGCTCTGGAACTGGGCATTCCCGTGTGTCAGCCCGCCAGCCTCAAGGGGGCCGAAGCTCAGGCCGAGCTGGCCTCCTTCAGGCCCGACGTGCTGGCTGTGGCCGCCTACGGGCTTATTCTGCCTGACGCCGTGCTGGACATGCCGCGCCTTGCGCCGGTCAATGTTCATGCCTCGATCCTGCCGGGTCTGCGTGGCGCTGCCCCCATACAGCGTGCCGTCATGGAAGGCTGGCAGCCCGGAGCCAGAGCGGGCATTTCCATAATGCGCATTGGCAGCCGACTTGATGCCGGGCCTGTTTATGCCGTGGACGATACTCTTATCGGTGAGCATACCTCGGGCAGCCTGCATGATGCCCTTGCGCTGATGGGGGCGGAACTGCTGGTCACCGTTCTGGATGATCTCATGGAAGGCAGGGCAGTGGCCGTGGAGCAGGATGAACGTCTTGCCACTCACGCGGCCAAGCTTTGCAAGCGTGACGGCTATGTGGACTGGTCGCGCACTGCGGCCCAGGTGCATGCGCAGATACGCGGTGTTACGCCCAAACCCGGAGCGCGCACGGTGCTGCACCTTGATGCGGCAGCGGATTTTGCCGCACAGGCCATGCCGCTCATTGTTTCACCCGGAACAACGGGTGAGGCGACAGCCGGTATTGCGCCGGGCAGCGTACGGCACGACGGGCAGGGCATGGCCATTGCCTGCGGTGACTGCTGGTATGTGCTCGGCATGGTGCGTCCCGAGGGCCGCAAGGACATGCCCGCGCGTGACCTGCTTAACGGCAGCCTCAAGAATCTTCCTCAGGGCGTGTGCGGCATGGCCCGGTCACCGGAAGAGCCTCAGTAGCGGCTGCTGGGAGCATGTGATTTACTGTTGAATTTTTCTGTGGGGAGGGACTCTTTTGCAAAAGGATGTCTCTCCCTCGCTCTACCTCCCAAAACTCTGCTCCTGTTTTTGCCTGTGACAGGAGGCCCTGACCGGAAGCGGTGGGGATCGAGCAGCGTCTTGCGGTCACGGCAAGATCCCGGAGCAATATGACTTTGAAATTGCTCTGGGGGATGCGGGAGCAGACGCCCGGCCCGGAGGCGCAGGCATGGTTTGGCCGCGCGGCCAGACACTGGAGCGGGCGTGCCGTAAACTTTGAGAATGTGCATGCTCAAAGCTCGTTTGCGCTCATGTTGATCTGTCTCCGGGAGGCTCATTTGGGCCTCTTTTTTTTCTTTTTTGTATACGGGCATGCATCAAGGCCCTTTGTTGCGCATGGCCCGCGTGAGGCGTAAAAAAAGCCATAGGCCCTTTTTTAATCAGTTTGGGCCTTTTTGCCGGTCATTTTATGTCGGCGCATACCCCCTGAGGTTTCATGAAGCTGCGTAAATCGCCTTTTTCGCTGCCGCCCGAGCAATATGGAGGCGCGCGCAAGCGCATCTTTATCGGACTGATGCTGGCGTCCTGTCTGGTGGTCTGTCTCGGTCTGGCGGTTTTTCTTATTCTGCCGTGGTCTGACGCGCTGGACGGCGTGGTCTGGCTTGAGCGGCTCAGTATCACCGTGGGGCTTTTGAGCATCGGGGCGCTCATGTGGCTGTGCCTCATGCTGGTGTTTCACATCTACACGGGCAAGGCGCTGCCCGGCGCGCGCAGCGTGCGCCACATCACCATCCGCCTTTTTTTCCCGCTCATGGAACTGCTGGCAAAATTTGTCGGCATTGAACGCGGCAAGGTGCGGCGCAGCTTTATCAAGGTCAATAACGAACTTGTGCTTTCCTGCCGCAGGGCAGTGAATCCTGATGAACTGCTCTTGCTGCTGCCCCATTGTGTGCAACGTTCTTTATGTCCGCACCGTCTTGTACACAATGCAGATCTGTGCAGGCGCTGCGGCCAGTGTCCTGTTGGTGACTTGCTGGATTTGCGCGACAGGTATGGCATACATCTTGCCATTGCCACAGGGGGAACCATTGCACGGCGCATTGTTGTGCAGACCAGACCGCGCTGCATCATTGCCGTGGCCTGCGAGCGCGACCTTACCTCGGGCATACAGGACAGTTATCCCCTGCCGGTTTTTGGCGTGTTGAACATGCGGCCCAACGGGCCGTGCCTTGATACCCTTGTGCCGCTGGCGGCCCTTGAGGACGCGGTGCGGCTGTTTCTCGGTCTTGGCGACGCCGGGGCGTGCGGACAGACAGGCCACGGCCCCGCGCCCGTCATCAGGGTCATATCCCACGGAGAAGGCAGAGAATGAGCAGGAACATACCATTGCGCAAACTGCCCTGTAACGGCCGTACGGCTGCCCTGCGGGCGCTGCTGCTGGTCGATGGCGGCCTGAGTGCGCAGCAGGCCCTTGCGGCTGTTCTAGAGGCCCCTGAAGCTCACGGAAGCTCACGCGGTTCACGCCGCAATTCCCGCGCCGACCGGCACAGCGACAATTCCGGCAGGTGTTGTGATCTCGCGCCTCAGGACAAGGCGCTGTGTACTGAACTTGTGTATGGCTGTCTGCGTACTGAGCTGCGCCTCGATTTCTTGCTGCACAGGGTGTTGCCGCGCCCGGAGGGATTACCGCGCCCCATGCAGCTCTTGTTGGCGCTGGCAGTTTACGGGCTGCTGTTTCAGGACAGGGTTCCGCCCCACGCGGTGGTTCATGAAGCCGTGGAGCAGGTGCGGACGCTTCTGGGACAGGGGCTGGCCCGTGTGGCTAACGGCGCATTGCGGTCGTTGCAGCGCATGGGCAGTGAACCGGCGCAGCAGTCCTTTTATTCTGGGCGGCCAGACGGGAAAAAGCATCGGCAGGGCGCGGCCGGTGACGACAGTTTTTTTGGTAAATGCATCTTTTATTCCGTACCCTTGTGGATAGGGGAGATGTGGCGCGCTGCCTATGGCGAGCACGCGGCCCTCGCGTTAATGCAACGCTCTTTTGAGCGCCCCTGGGCCGCATTGCGGATTAATGCGCAACACGCTGATGCTCCGGCTTTGTACACGGCTCTGGCGTCGCCGCACGGGGCGGTAGCCGCGCAGTCGCCAATGATTCCAGCACTGGACGCTTCAGCGCCAGCAGCTTCGGGACCGGCTGTTTCCCGATCAGATGCGCCGTGCGGCGCGTCCCTGGCAGACCCTGAGCATGGCGCCGGGTTGCCGGAAGGGCACGCTGGCCTTGCGGACAGGAATCCGCTGCTGGAGCTGCAGGACAACCGGCAGGCTCCCGTTGCCATTGGTGCGTGGGGTCTTGCCTTTGCTCCCGGAGCCATGCCGCGTGAGGCCCTTGGGCGTGATCTGCGGGAATGGGTCGCGTGCGGGGCGCTGAGCCGCCAGTCGGCCGGATCGCAACACGCCTTGCTTGCTTTGGGCCTTGACCGCTGGAACGAACCGGTGTGGGATGCCTGCGCCGGACATGGCGGCAAAAGCGCGGCACTGATGGAGTGGGGCGTTCCTGTGGCCTTGTGCTCAGACCGTTCATTTTCGCGTTTGCGCGGGCTTCCGGGTCAGTGTGCAACGCTTGGGCTGCCAGTGCCGCCGCACTGCCTTGCGGACGCCGTTGTGCCCCCGCTGCGGCAATGGCCGGGGCATATTCTGGTGGACGCGCCCTGTTCCGGTCTCGGGGTTTTGGCCCGGAGGCCGGACATCCGCAGACGTGAACCGCAACATCTTGCTGAACTTGAAGCCTTGCAGCAGAACATGCTGCGCACCCTTGCCGGAATATTGCAGCCGGGCCGTGAGCTGGCCTACATGACCTGCACGCTCAACCCGGCGGAAAACGAGCGTGCCATTGACCAACTGCTTGAAAGCAATTCAGATTTGACCCTTGAGCGCCAGTGGCAGACAGAGCATGACCATCCCTGGCTTGAGGGCATGTTTGGTGCGGTACTGCGCAAGAAGGTGTGAAAACCGGCGGCGCGCAGGGAATGCGGATTTTTTTCGACAGGTAGCGCGCTTGAACGATATTTGTCATAAGCCACGAATAATTTTGTCAAAACAGGCCCCGGCGGGATAATCCCGTGCGGGGCCTGATTGCTGTCATGCGCAATGCGGATTTTGAATGAGTTTCATAGGCACGCGCGCAATGCGCTTATTGCCATCCGCATTCCGTTGCGGCCGTTGGCGCCGGTTCAAGGCAGCATGTACTTATTGGGCTTCAAGGGCCACGCCGAATTTTTCCAGCAGTGCATCCAGCTCCTGCTTGTTGGCATAGTTCAGCGAGATACGCCCGGCGTTTTCGTCGCCGCTGATCTTGGCGGCACAGCCAAGGGCGCTGCTCAGGTCTTTTTGCAGAACCTTGAAGGCCGGACTTTTCTTGCGCGAAATTTTTTGCGGTGCGGGCTTGCGGGTCTGCTTTTCTTCTTCTTCCAGCCAGGGCAGGGCAGAGTTGCCGCGCCAGAAGGCTGCGGCGTCTTCAGCTTCACGCACGGTCATGCCGTGGCTCTGAATCCGCAGGCGCAGTGCCTCGGCGGCGGAAGGATCGTCAATACCCAGAAGGCAGCGGGCATGCCCGGCGCTGATGCGCCCGGCCTGCAGGTCTTCACGCGCGGCAGGGCTGAGCTGCAGCAGGCGCAGGGCATTGGCCACGGCAGGGCGGCTTTTGCCAAGCCGGGCAGCCAGTTCTTCCTGTGTGAGATCCAGCGCCTCACGCAGTGCCTGAAGAGCTTCGGCCTCTTCGATGGGGTTCAGGTCTTCACGCTGCAGGTTTTCAATAAGTGCTGCGGCCATGACCTCTTTGTCGCTCAACTCCCGAACGTATACGGGCACATGGTCAAGGCCCGCCATTTGTGCGGCCCGCCAGCGGCGCTCACCGGCCACAATCTGGTAGGTTTCACCACCTGCAAGAGGGCGCACCAGCAAAGGCTGGATAATACCCTGCGCCTTGATGGAAGCCGCCAGTTCGCGCAGGGCGTCTTCGTCAAAATGCCTGCGGGGCTGCCCCGGGTTGGGGCGCAAAGAAGAAACGGGCAGGGTGCTGCTTGCCGCCTCCTGTTCGCGTTTAGGCTCAGAACCGCCAAAAAGCGCGTCCAGACCTCTTCCCAATCCCTTTTTGTTGCCGCTCATACGTATCACCTCATATGTTCTCGCGTCCGCATCCGGACGCCTTCGGTTGCTGTTTCAGCATCAAAATCGCTTTGTCCTGTCAGGAGCCTTGACAAGGGGGTTCGTGGCACGGCAACCTGTGGCATACCACGGTCATAATCTTTTCCCGGCGCGCGCCGCCGGGGCATCACGTCGCATTTGTTGCGGCCCCATGCCAGCGCCCGGCCGTGCCGCAGGCAAGCAAAAGGACAGGTCAATGTTTGAGCATCCCGAACTACGCTATGTCACTGACGCCAAAGGCAATGTGGAAGCTGTGCAGCTTTCTTACAAGCTTTGGCAACAAATCGAGCCAAAGATTCGCAGCCACATAAAATGCCGCCCGGCTGACGAGCCTCTTGTTCAGGCAGAAGCCCCTCTCAAGGGCTTTGACCAGCTTTTGCAGTACTGGGATTTCAAGTATCCCTACGCGCCCGACGTGGCCTGTCCCCATTGCGGCGCTAAAACCGATGATTGGCGGGATGATCCTGCGCAGCCTTTTTTGCTGACCAATGCCAATATCGGGGGGCTGCTTGTTTTTTTGTGCAAATGCTGCGGTACGACAGTGAGAAAAAAACATTTCCGCGATCATGTGGCGGTGGAGCATACCACACCCAGGGCCGACTAGAGCAATTTCACTTTGAAATTGCTCTGGCGGCTGCGTGAGCAGGCGTTCGCTACGGAGGCGTAAGCGCAGTTTATCTGCGCGGTTAAACGCCGAAGTGAGCGTGCCTTAAACTTTGAGAATGTATATTCTCAAAGTTAATCTGCTCTAGGCCCTCGCCAGTATTTTTTCAACCAGAGCCCGCAGGCATCATGTCTGCGGGTTTTGCTGTTCCAGGGCGCAGCGTGTTCTTTGCATGGCTGCCTATTGCAGCACGGTGCTCTTTTTTGAGGGCCGCCGGAGCACAACTTCCTTGGACAGGCCGAGATAGGCGTCCGCACCCTTGGACTTGATGTCGTAGTGGATGATGGATTTGCCGTGGCTCGGGGCTTCAGAAAGGCGTACGTTACGCGGGATGACCGTTTCAAAAAGATGGTCGGGAAAACAGCGCCGCACTTCGTTTTTTACTTCGCGCGTAAGGCGGTTGCGCGTGTCGTACATGGTCAGCACAACGCCCAGCAGCGACAGCTCGGGGTTGAGCCGCTTTTTCACCTGTTCATAGGTCTGCAGCAGCTTGACGATGCCTTCGAGCGCAAAAAATTCGCACTGCAGTGGAATGAGCAGCTCTCTTGAGGCGCACAGGGCATTGAGCGTAAGCAGGCCCAGCGAAGGCGGGCAGTCAAGAATGATATATTCATAGTCCTGCTGAATGGCCTTGAGGCATTGATCCAGATAAAATTCGCGAGCCATCTTGTCCACAAGTTCCAGCTCAACGGCCACAAGGTTTGTGCTGGCCGGCAGGATGTCCAGAAACGGCGACCGGCTTTTGGCGATATTCTGGCGCACCTGTTCCGGCTCATAAAACGTATTGTACAGGTCGCCGTGCAGGTTTTCCTGCTGCAGGCCAAGACCGCTGGTGCTGTTGGCCTGTGGATCACAGTCAACAAGCAGAACCTTTTTTTCCATAACGGCCAGCGCCGCGGACAGGTTGATGGCCGTGGTGGTTTTGCCCACGCCGCCTTTTTGGTTGGCAATGGAAATAATGCGAGCCATGAAAGCCTCCCCGCCGAAAGGGCAGTGGTGTAAAATTGCCGTCCACCGGTGTTTTCAAGGCAGACAGGCCGTGTGACGTGCCTGTTGTTTTGAAAGTTTCACATGAAACATTTGTAAAAAACACGTCAGCACATTGTGTAGTTATTAAAAGAGAGAGCGTGTACCGTCAAGGTGTAAAAAAAATGAGATGCTAAACTAAAAAAAGTGAAAAATTCACGGCCGGAGCCTTGCCCCCCTAGGCGTTTGCAGGGTAAAATGAAAAAGTTGATGTAAATATTGAACATGATGGTAGGCGTGTATGGGCTTTAAAAAGATCCTTCTGGTTGATGACGAGGAAGAAGTCACCCGCATCCTGGCAAAGCGTCTGGGCCGCCGGGGCTATGAATGCGCCACGGCTGCCAATGGGCAACTGGCCCTCAACGCAATGGAAGACACGGCGTATCATGTTGTTATTATGGATGTGAAAATGCCCGTTATGGACGGCATGAGCGCCCTGCAGAAAATTCACAGGCTCTGGCCCTGTACGCAGGTTATTCTTCTTTCCGGCCATGCCGATATGCAGTTGGCCGTGCAGGCCATGAGCGAAGGGGCTTTCGGGTATTTGATGAAGCCCGTTGACCTGGATGAACTGCTGTTTAAAATTGAAGATGCCGCAACGCAATGTCGGCTTGAGGCAGAGCAGGGCGACATCAATAAGCCGTCTTGATAGACGCGACAGGAATTTTTATGACTGTATTGAAAAAAAGCGGGGCACTGGCCCTTCTGGCCCTGATGATATTTTTTGGTTGGGCAGCCGCTACGGAGCAACGCGCTCAGGCCGCCACGGTTCAGGTGACTGAAGAAAATCTGCCGCAGCTGCTGGAAAAGATTTTTCAGGAACGGCCCGATCTTGTCATTGACGTGTTGCGCAGGCACAGCGAGGCTGTGCTTGATGCCGCGCAGCAGGGGTCAAATCTGCGCCGTCAGCGCAGTCTTGAGGCGCAGTGGAGCCAGGAAATGAAAACGCCCAAGCCGGTCAAGCTGGAAGGCCGCCCGGTGCTCGGTTCCAAAAACGCCAAGGTGCGCATTGTGGCCTTTTCTGACTTTACCTGCCATTTCTGCCAGCAGGCCGCGGGCACGGTAAGCGGGATACTGAAAGAGTATGGCAAGGATGTTAGCCTGGTGTTCAAAAATCTGCCGCTGGATGAAAAAGGTCCGGCCAGTATCGCGTCCAGATATTTTCTTGCTGTGGCCCAGCAGAGCGAAGACAAGGCCTGGAAGTTTCATGACGCGCTTTTTGCTGACAGAAACCGTCTGGTGACCGAAGGTGAACCTTTTTTGAAAAAAACCGCCCAGGACCTTGGCGTAGACATGAAACGCCTTGCTAAAGACGTTCACAGCAAAAAAATCTCTGACATTATGGAAGAAGATCAGCAGGACGCGCAGAAATTGGGTGTGGAAGGAACACCGTATTTTCTGGTCAATGACCTGGTCATACGAGGCGCTCTGCCGCCCGATCTTTTCAAGAGAGCGGTGGATATGGCTAAAAATCAGGCAGACAGCAAGTCCGCCAAATAATGTGCCGTGGCGAGTGCAAACAAAAATCTTGCAGCACGCGTGGGCGTTTTGCCCAAATCTGGCAAAGCTGAAGCATGAAGACCAAGCCCAAAAAGGGGCAGCCGCGCATACCCTGTCAGCGCAGTGCCCGACGCAAAGGTACAAGTGCAATTCACAGCGCGGTTAAGTGCCGAGGCCAGCTTTGAGAATCTGGATGCTCAGAATTTGCACGCCGCCGAAAAAATCCGGTTTTAGAGCAGCTTCTCTTTGAAATTGCTCCGGTGGTTGCGGGAGCAGCCGCCCGCCTCGGAGACGCAAGCGCAGTTTGCCTGCGCGGTTAAACGACGGAGCGGGCGTCTTGCAAGCATTGAGAACAGGCATTCTAAAAGCGAAAATGCTTCAGGCTGAATTTACGTCCCGTTGTGGCGCGTAGCACGTTGGTGCAGCGTCAGCACATCTACACTTTTTCAAAGTCAAAATGCGCTAAAAGCCCCCGTGCATACCAAAATGCATGGGGGCTTTGCCTTGCTTGTGAACTGCGCGCCGCTCGTGGTGCTTTTTGCAAGGCTGAGCAAAAAATATGGGGCATGCGCACGCCACGTGAAGATTTGGAAGGCGGTGCGGAGCAGGGCACAGTATGTACCAGTACTCGCCGGGTGGGGGGGAAGTCGAGTGCCCCAAAGGGCACTGCCCCCGACAGTATGTAGCCGGGTAACGGGCATGCATAAGAACTGTGCCGAGGTTTTTCGTCACGCGCACGGCTTGAAACCCGCATATGTCGCTGATGATGGGCGGGATATCCGGAAGCACAGGTCTGGAAGAGCAGAAGGGGGAGAAGATGCTGGGGCAGGCGGGATTTTATGCTTTGCGAGGCCAGACTTGCTGGTGGCGAAGGCTGATGGCGGAAGGCTGGCGCAGAAAGTCTGGTGCAGGAAAGCTGGCGTCAGCTACGCATGACCGGAGTCGGAAGATTTTTCTCCCTGTACTGGTGCGGATTCAACATTTTTTGTAGCAGCGGAGTCGTTTGTGCCTTTGCTGCGGATTACGCGCCCCATCCACTGCCGCAACTGCTCCAGGTCTGCCTGTTGCGTTTTTTCAGAAGAGTGGAGCAACATCCGCAATGTATCAAGCTCTTGCCGCAAGTCCGCATTTTGCCCGGAAGCGGCACTCCCCTGACCCGGCTGTGCGGGCAGTCGTTCCACAACCGCGTGCAGCAATTGCGCAATCCCTTCAAGGGCCGTGGCCTGCCGCTCCATCAACTGCAATGCTGCTGACGGAAAAAAGTCCTGTGCCGGCGGCTGCATGGCCTGAAGCGGTGCGTTGGCAGCAAGGGCAACAACATTGCTCGGAAAGCGCGCCACAAGAGCGTCTTCCACGGCAGCGGCCGTGCGCGATTTTTGCATCTGTTCAAGTATGGCGGCGATAACGTCAAGCGTTTCGGGGCGGTAGCGCCGTCTTCGGCCTTCACCCACACTGGGGATAAAGGCGGCAAAGCGCTTGCAGTAATAGCGGGTTGTGGATTCCGGGAGAGAAAAATGGCGGGATATGTCCGCAATGCTCAGCAGGCTTTCACTTATGACAGTTTTGCGTGCCATGTCTCCTCCTGTGCGGAGCGTGATCTTTCATGTTGTTGCGTTGTTGACCGGACTCCAAAGAAGTCTGCCGGAAAAAGAGCAGGGAGCGCGGGGGATATCGTAACCGCAACAAAGAAACTACGCTGCGCATTTTCTCACCGGTTACGCGAAAACAATAATAATGGCAAGCAAAAGCGGTAAAAAAGTGGGTTTCATGCAAGGAAATTGCGCAATACTGATATTGAGTGAAGGAATGCCCGGCAATAGCCCCAGATGCAATGGACTGCAACAGCCTGTCAGCCAGCAGGCATGATCGTCAAAGCGCATGAAATGACATGAGTTTTCAGGCCTGCGTACTCCCGCCTGAAGGCTACCCGCGATTCTGGCAGCGGGTGAGTACCACTCAGCAATCCCCGTTACGGAAAACTGCATACGGAATGCTGAGCAGGGCGCGCCCGTCTGTTACGGGCTGCGCTTTGAGGCCTCGGCGTGATGGCCGGTTCTTTGGCTGCGCGTTGTGGACTCAGCGTAGTGGCGGTTTTCCGGGTGTGGCGAAAACATCGGAGCCGGGCGACGGTGGAGCTTCCGTGGCGTCAGCGCACCACTCGCCGTACGGCAATGAGCTTGCTGCGCCAGTAGGGGATGGTCATGCTTTCCATCCGCACCTTTTCTCCCCTGCGCGGACTGTGAATAAAGCTGTCGCCTCCGGCGTAGATGCCGGTATGCAGTCCACGCGGGCTTGAGCCGGTGCGAAAGACCACGATGTCCCCTGGGCGTGCCTGATCCTTGGGCACGGCGTATCCCGCCCTTGCCTGATCCACGGTAATACGGGGAACCTTGTAGCCGTTCTGCTTGTAGACCCACCAGATAAGCCCCGAGCAGTCAAAGCCCTTTTGTGGTGATGCGCCGCCGGAACGGTACTTTTTCCCCATCTGGCCATAGGCCGTGCGCACGACCTTGTGCGCAGATTCCGGGGCCGGGCCTGGGTCCACCGGTCGGTGCATGCCGCAGCCTGCAAGCAGAAAAAAAGCAAGCATGAGCAAGGCCGCCCACGGCTTTGGGAAGATATGTATGTCAGTCATTCCTTTCATTGCAGCCCCATGCACAGATACCCTGGCGGGCGACGATTATTCTGTGCAGCCCTTGCCATGCGTGGCAACAGGACAAAATACGTTATAACCCACATTGTTAGTTAAGCATAATGTGTGCCAGCCGTTTTTGGTGCTGCAAAAGGGATGCTATTTCAAAGGGTAGAGATTGTTTAGAAAAATCGGTCTGTTTGAGCAGCAGGTTCTGCCGGGTCTTGCGTCTGGATTCTGACGCAAGCACAGAAAAAAAGACCCCGCAGTGGGGCAGTGCGCTGGTGGCAATCGCACCCTGCGGGGTCATGTGCATCTTGGGAAGCGGCGTTCAGAGCAATTTCACCTTGAAACCGGGCTGCCGACGCGAAGGCGGCAGCCGCCACAAATGCTGCGTGGATGCCGCCGAAACTGCCTTTTGCGGCTGCCTGAAACCTTTGCAATATGAAGCATTTCGAAGCGGGCCTGCTCTTGCTCAAGGCAAAATGCGCCCCTTTGGCATCAGGCTTTGCCTCTGGTTTTTTTCCTCGGCTCTGCTGATCTTTTCTCCTGTTCCGAAGATGGCAGCAGGGAGAGAGAACGCACAAGCGTTTGCCTGTGCGGGGTCAGAACGCTCTGGCGGCAACAGTGCCGTATCTGCTCAAGAAAGGGTGAGGGTGGCAGAGCAAGGCTTTTTCCATACAGTGTGCGCGTGGCGCTGTGACTCACAAACAGCGCCCGTGCGGCACGGGTCAGGGCTACATAGAGCAGGCGGCGTTCTTCCTGTTCCTGCTCCGGTGTTAGGTACTGGTTTACGGCAGAGTCGCCACCAGCGTGGGGGGTGGCCTCGGCAGGCGATGCGGTGGCCTCTGTCGTATCGTTGCTGTGCTTCGTACCGTTGCTGTTCTTGCTCGTCTCTTCGCTTACGTTGGCGGGCGCATCTCTGTCCGGGCCGAAAAGCATGTCCCGGCGCAGAGGCAGCAGGCCGTCTTCAAGTCCGGGCAAAAAAACAGCCTGAAATTCAAGTCCCTTGGAGGCATGCATGGTCATGATCTGCACATGCTCGGCCTTGTTGCGCACCATTTCCGCTTCCTGAAGCCATGCCAGATGGTGCAAAAACTCCTGCCAGCTGGCCGCACTTTTCCAGCTTTGCCTGAGTTCGCGCCAGGGCCGCCCGGAAAGAAGCACCTCGCCAGCCCAGTTCTGCTCCGCAAGCCATGCTTCAAGGTCGGCGGGAGGCGGCAGGGGGGTGGCTGAGGCAAAGGGATGGTGGGAACCGGCGTCCTGCTCGTCTTGCGGATCTTGTTGCAGTGCTGTCGCGTCAAATATCTGTGCCAGAGCGGAAAAGCCGCAATGCACAGCAGCCAGAGCAAGCAGCCGTGCGCAGCCCGTATCCTGCCAGAACGCCTCTTCAACCGGGGCCGCACAGGGAATGCCCGCCTGTTCCAGCGCGGCCTTCAGCGGGGCAATCTGCGCACGCAGGCGCACAAGCACGGCAATGTCACCGGGAGCGAGCGTTCCATCCAGCTCATGGGCCTCAGCGCTGTTTTGCTGCTGATCCAGCAGAGTATGCCCGGTAGCGCCTAGCAGGGCCTCAATGCGGCGGCATATCCAGCGCAGCTCGGCCTGCTGGTCGGGAGCGGAAAACAGGCGCAGCTGCGCGTTGAGGCTTTGGGCAGCCGTTAGCGGGCCGCATTGCCCCTTGTGGAGCATAAGACTGTGCGCCATGTTCAGTACGTCCTGACTGGAGCGAAAGCTGCGCCCAAGGCAGAAAACAGACAGGCCGGGCCAGATGGCGCGAAGGCTGGCCTCGCTCTGCCCGGATACGCCACGAAAGCCGTAGATGGCCTGATCCGGATCGCCAATGCCGAAAAAACCGGCGCCGTCGGGCGGCAGCATGCCGCGCACAATATCAAGCTGCACGGGCGAAAGGTCCTGTATTTCGTCTACCAGCACGTGCTGCGGCAGCATGTGGCGGGGCAGGTCATCAAGATGATCCAGCCACCAGTCCAGCAGGTCCGCATAGTCAACATAACGGAAATCGCGGCGTTCAGCCTTGCGCGCCGAATAGCGGGCGGCGGCCAGCTCAAGGGCGGTGTGACCGGTATGCAGGGTGTGCCGGGTTTCGCGGGCCAGCGAAAGCTGTCGCCACAGTTCACGCGCTTCGCGTGCCTGAAGTTGCGGATTGGCAGCCATGAAGAAACGCAGGGCAGCGTCTTCACCAAGCAGCAGGCATTCCTGCCCCTGAGCCTGGGTAACGGCGCGCATGCGGCTCCATGCCAGACCATGCAAGGTGTCGCAGCAGGGCAGGTCCTGCATGTGCGGCAGTGCCGCGGCAAGGCGCTGCCGCATTTCATTGGCGGCACGGCGCGTAAAGGTAACGGCAAGCAGCTTGTGCGGCTCTGTCCCCTGATCGAGCAGGTGTTGCACGCGCCCCACAAGCACACGCGTCTTGCCCGCTCCTGGCCCGGCCTGCACCAGCACCGGGCCAGGGCCTGCCACAAGGGCCAGATGCTGCTCATCGCTGAAAGCGCCCGCGCCTGACGGCGTGGAGCCGTGCCCCGGCTGGGCGCTTGGGGAGGACGCGGACGGGCGTTCCTTCATGAGGTCCAGCATGTTCACCGAGGCCGTTCTGGCCCGGCGCGTCCTGACTGGCGGCGCCTCATTGGCGTTTGCACTGTCGCTGCTGAGGGCGGCGTCGGTTTTGACCGGTGTGCCCCTGGCAGTGTCTGCACTTGCGGGCAGGGGCTTGCGTTTTCGGGGCGCAGCAAGACCGGGCAGGGAACCGCGGCCTGCGCCGCGCCAGGTATTGCGAATATCGTCCTGTTCTTCGGGCGTAAAAACGCGCACCACGCCGTACTCGCCGTCGTAGCCGCCCTGACGGAAGACCTGACCGCGACGCATGCGGGCTACGGCTTCGCCCAGCGGTTCCCAGTGAGCGCGTATTTCCTGCTCGGGCATGCGGCAAAGAATATCCAGTTCTGGCCCAAGCTCGCGCAACAGGCTGCCGTAGCGCTCCTGCACCCTGCGCGAGGTGACGCCCACGCCCAGAATTTCCCCCACCACTTCTGCCAGCGGAATAAGGGGCCGGGCCTCAGGCTCATGCTCAAGCCGGGGCGGTTCTTCCCTGTCGGCCAGTTCCCACACGCGGTGCAGCACGCCCACGGTAAGCGGTTTGCCGCATTCCGGGCAGATATTGCCAAGCTTGCGCGATTCTCTGGGTTCCAGAACCACATTGCAGGCGCGGTGGCCGTCCAGATGGTATTTGCCTTCGTCCGGGTAGAATTCCATTGTGCCGAGAAAGCGGCAGTCCAGTGTATCCTGCGCCTGTCGACGCGCCGTGGCGCGCAATGCTTCAAAGATGCCGGTGTATGACGGCTGGCCGGCAAAAAGATTGGCCTCGCGCCCCAGATTGGCCCCGGAATGGGCGTCTGAGTTGGACACAAGGGCATAGCCGTCCAGCTGGCTCACCAGCCGGTTCATTTCAGGATCAGAAGAAAGACCGGTTTCAAGGGCGAAAATATGTTCGGAAAGATCGCCGTAGCAGTCCGTCAGGCGGTCGAAGCCCGACTTGGAGCCAAAAAGCGCGAACCACGGTGTCCACACATGGGCGGGAATCATCACGGCGTCCTCGGCGCATTCCAGCATGATTTCCAGCAGATCGCGTGAATCAAGGCCAAGAATGGGCCTGCCGTCCGAATGCAGATTGCCGATCTGTTCAAGGCGCAGCGAGAGCTTTTCTGCATCTTCCAGCGTGCGCACATAGATAAGGTTGTGTACCTTGCGCACCTTGCCGTGGCGCTTGTAGATGGAGCTGATCTCGGCCTGAAGCATGAAAAGCGGCTTTTCGGCGTTGACGTTGGTCACCGGGCCGCCAGCCAGGACATCAAGTTGCTCCGGCTCGCCCCTGAGGCGATACAGGCCGGTGGTTTCATCCCGTTCAAGCTGTTCTGCCAGTTCCGCCCGCCATTGCGGGTGTGTGAAGTCGCCCGTGCCGAGAACGCTGATACCTTTGCAGCGTGCCCAGGCGGCCAGATGGCGGGCGTTAAGGGCCTTGCTGGTGGCACGGGAAAAACGGGAGTGAATGTGCAGGTCAGCTATGAAATTCATGTGCGATTCTCTGTCATGATGCGGTGAAAGTGGAGCCGTTGACAAATTTGTTCCTGCCACGCGCGACGCTGGAGCGTGCAACACTTGCAATGCTCGGTTACGGCAGGCAAAAGCCTGTCTGCGCGCATTTCGGGCAGGGATTTTCCTGAAAATCCCTGCAGAGCAGCGAGAGCAATTTCTCTATGAAACTGCTCCAGTCTATTTCATCCGTAAACTGCTCAGGCAGGTTCGTCATAACTGTCCCTGCGCAGCCAGGGACAAAAAAGCAAGGCCTCGTCCGTCCAGTGCGGCGTGCCGTCAAATGTGTCGCCGTGCAGATACAGCGGGGCTTCAAGCACCGTATCGTGCGCCGCGCCTTTGCGCGCCTCCACCAGAACGCGCAGTGCGGGACCGCCCGCGCGGGCGTGTACGGGCAGAATGCGCCTGACCCCAAGCCGGGCCGCGTGCAGGGCCACGCACAACTGCGGCAGGGCGCGCGCGTCATGAATACAGAAAAAATATCCCCGGTGGCGCAACAGCATGGCGGCAGCGCGGCAAAACGTGTCCAGCGTGCTCTCGCCCGCCTTGTGGCCCCGGCGGGGGCTGCCGTCGCCACGCAGGGCGCGTTCACGCATGGCCTGCGGCGATGGGCGTCCTCCGGCATCATATGGGGGATTGGTCAGGACAATGTGCAGGCTTCCGGCAATCCGCCGTTGACTGGCCGGGCTGACCGGGCTGGCCGGGTTGGCGTGCACATGCGGCGGATTGCCGACAAGCATGCTCAGGGCTGACCTTTCACCGATATCCAGAGCGGCAAAGCGTGTTTGCCCGCACAGACCGAGCAGACGGGCATTGTGCCGTGCGGCCTGCACCAGCGGCTCTTCACGCTCAAGGCCCATGCCGTTGATCTGCGGGCAGCGCAGGGCCAGAGCCAGCAGGGCCGCACCGCAGCCACTGCCCAGTTCCGCCACGTCCACCGGCCGGGAGTCGGCAGGGGCGTCGCAAAAGGGGGCTGGCCGGGGGGCGGTGCGGCCGTCAGCCGTACGCCCGATACTTTTTGCTTCCACATGGCGCGCCACAAAGGCTGCCAGCAGCAGGGCGTCCGCACCAAAGCGAAGACTGCCCGCAGGCTGCTCAAGCCCGGCAGGAAAGCGCGTGCGTGCGCTCATGATATCATGTGGCGCGCGTTGCTGTGTCATTGTACTCACGGCTGCTTCCGGCGGGCGGCGTGGGCCACTGCCGCACTGCTGGCCTGTCCTGTATTGCGTTCCCGGGCGACACAGGCTGCCGCCCGGGAACGCTGTGCATTGTCTACAGCAGGGAACCGTCCCAGTTGAACAGGCTCTCGCGCCGCATTTCGGGCAGTCCGGACGGCGGGTTTTCCTGCATGTGCGCAAAAAATCCGTAGCCCGCAGCGGCCATTTCCTGCCGTTTGGCAGTGAGGTCAAGGGGCCAGCCGGGGTATATCCAGATATTGCCGCCGTACTGGCGCGCCCAGAAAGGCTCGCCCTTGGGGCTGAGGAACGGCTCGTTGGTCTTGACGCCAAGCAGGCCGAAGCGGCTCAGGCCCACAGGCCAGAAGCCCGAAATCACCGCGCCGAGAGCAAGCGGGCTTTGGCGGGGCAGGGCCAGCATTTCTTCACGCGGCAGTTCCGGGCTTACAAAGGCCCCGGTAAAGCCCATGCCAGCCAGTATGCTCAGGGCAGGCGCATTGGCCGCATTGCAGAAAGGCCCGGCCAGCAGGTCTGCGTTTTCGTCCAGACTGTCGGGGAACAGTCCGCGCTGCCACGGCTCGTTACAGACAAAGTGGCGTGCGCCGTCTCGCCACAGGCGCGCAACGCTGCGGCGCAGCACATCTTCTTCGCCGGGCCAGACCACGGGCGGCAGCCACCAGCAGATGCGCTGCACCACCGTGCGCGATATGTCGGCGCTGCGGGGCGAAAGCCAGAGGGCCTGCAACTGGTTTTTGCCGCCACGCATCTCCTTGCCCTGCGGAATGGTGGAGCGGACATACATGTCCGGGCGGGGTCTCGGCTTGACGGGAACAGGCATGCGCGGGTCGGACTCGACAGCCTTGCTCTGGCGGCCGGGGAACTGGTCAAGGCGGGCCTGCCAGCTTTTGAGTATGCGCATCATCTCCGGTTCGCGGCGGTCAATAAGAAAGACCGATGTTCCCGCCTTGGGCGTCTTGTGCTTGGGCAGGCGCATGATGAGGCTGCCGCCCTTGGGAATACGCCGGGTCACGGGCAGGGTGGCATGCCAGCGTTCGTCTTCCACACCCACGCGCAGGTAGTCCTGGGGCAGCAGTTCCAGATGGGGCTTCAGCACCACGCTGCCGTCCTGCTCGATGCGCAGCTTGCCCGCCAGAAGGCCGGAACTGGTCTGGCCGTCGGGCGTGGTGGGCACGGTATTGTCTTTCTGCGGCAAAAAGCGCGCCCGTGTGGCCGGGCGGCCCAGAGCCATCTGAAGGATTTCCTCTGCGGTCTTGCGGGCCTTTGGGTCGCCGGGATTGTCACGCAGCATGCGGTAGGCCGTGACCACATGATAGACGTAGTGCGGGCCTTTCTTGCGTCCTTCAATCTTCCAGGAAACAAGGTGGGGGATGTCCAGCAGTGTTTTGGCAAGCACGTCAAGGGAAAGGTCGAGGCAGGAAAACCAGCGCCCGCTGTGTTCCTTGCGGCCGGGGCCGCGCATGCTGCCCTGCCTGCCGGAACGGCCACGCCCGTGGGCAAGGGCGGCGTTTTCACCGCGGTCATGGCGGCCATCGCGGCGGTCGTCACGGCGGTCATCACGACGGTCGCGGGTGTCACGGGAGCCACGGCGATCCTTGCGGGCGATATCCATGCGGGACTGTTCCTGACGTGCGCGCTCCATTTCTTCCCGTTCCGCATTGCGGACAAGAGCCAGCGCAGCAGGGCCGCCCTGACGGTAGACGCGGCGGCAGGGCTGCACGCAGCGGCCACGCAGGCCACTTTTGCCCCCCATATAGCTTGACCAGTAACAACGGCCGGAAACGCAATAGCACAATGCACCGTGAACAAAGCACTCAAGGTCAAGCCCTTCGGGGCAGGCTTCGCCCATGAGACGTATTTCATCAATGGAAAGCTCGCGCGGCAGAATGACGCGGCTGGCCCCAAGCTTTTTGGCTTCCACAAGAGCGGCGGGATGGGTGAGGTTTGCCAGGGTGGAAAGAAAGATGCCGCCCTCAAAACCGGCCTGACGCGCCAGATCAAGCATGGCAAGGTCCTGCACGATAAGGCCGTCCGGGCGCACCTGTGTTGCCAGCCGTCTGGTGAGGCGGTAGGCGGCGGCAGGCTCGTCCGGCTTGATGAGCGTATTCATAGCCACGTAAACGCGGGCGTTTTCGGCGTGGGCCAGATCTGTCAGGCGCGAAAGCTCGGTCAGCCCGAAGTTTTCGGCCTGCATGCGCGCTGAAAAATGCTTGAGGCCCAGATAGATGGCGTCTGCACCGGCAGCCAGAGCAGCCAGAAAAGACGGGGTGTCTCCTGCGGGGGCCAGAATTTCCGGCCGGGCCGGGGTGGGGGCAAGGACGGATTCAGACACCGGAATAATTTGAGAATCGCTCATATTTTGTAATACTCTTTATACCATTCCACAAAGCGGGCGATGCCCTCGCGCAGGGGCGTCGACGGGGCAAAGCCCGTAAGGGCGGTGAGGTCGTTGATGTCGGCCCAGGTGGCCTTTACGTCGCCGGGCTGCATGGGCAGCATGTCCTTGCGGGCCTTCATGCCCAGCGCGTCTTCAAGGGCGGCGATAAAATCGTTGAGTTCCACAGTGTTGTTATTGCCGATATTATAAATGCGCCAGGGCGCGGAGCTGGTCGCCGGATCGGGCGCTGCCGGGTCAAATGCCGGGTCCGGGCCGGGGGCCAGGGGCAGCAGGCGTACAATGCCTTCCACTATATCGTCAATATAGGTGAAGTCGCGGCGCATGCGGCCTTCGTTAAAAACCTTGATGGGTTCGCCGCGCACAATGGCGGTGGTAAAAAGATGCAGGGCCATGTCCGGCCTGCCCCAGGGGCCATATACGGTGAAAAAGCGCAGCCCGGTGCAGGGGATGCCATAGAGATGGCTGTAGGAGTGGGCCATGAGCTCGTTGCTTTTCTTGGTGGCCGCATACAGGCTTACCGGGTGGTCCACGTTATGGCGTACCGAGTAGGGCTGGGCCGTATTCAATCCGTAGACCGAAGAGGATGACGCAAAAAGCAGATGGCCGACCTTGTTGCGGCGGCAGCCTTCAAGTACATGCCCAAACCCTGTGAGGTTGGAGCTGAGATAGGATTCGGGGTTGACGAGGCTGTAGCGCACACCGGCCTGTGCAGCCAGATTGACAACGTGGGTGAAGCCTTCGCGGGCAAAAAGCCCGGCCATGCCCGGCCCGTCGGCCAGATCCAGCGGCTCGAAACGAAATCGGGATGCCTCGGGCAGGGCCGCCAGTTGCGCCAGACGGTCCTTTTTCAGCTGCACGTCGTAGTAGTCGTTGCAGTTGTCTATGCCTGTCACGCTGTGGCCGTCGGCCAGCAGCCGCGCAGCAAGGTGATAGCCTATAAATCCCGCCGCGCCGGTTACCAGAACGTGCATATGACTTTCCTCCAGTTGTGCATGCAGGCAAGGTAAGCCAGATGCCGTCCGTGAGCAAGCAAAGGCCGCAGGCCCGGTGAGCTTTGTGACGTGGCCCTGCGTGGCCGTCCCGAACGGGTCTGGGGGCTTGCGGGATGGGCCTTGGCAAAGTATGCTGCGCAACCAGAGGTGAGCATGCACACAACCGATACGAAAGAGCGCCGGAACGCGGCCGGAAGTCCTGATGCAGCGGGCGCAAATCGCCCTGCTGACGACCGCAGAAGCGCCGGACAATCCGGCGAAGGGGCCTCTTCCGCCAGGGCGGGCAAACGGCCCGTGGGACGCGCGACGTCCGTGGGCGGACAGCCTTGGTACGCCGGTCAGCACAAGGACGCCCTTTTATACCTCATGGTAGCCATTTTTTTTGTGGAAATGGCCGTGGGCGGAGTGGCCTTTTTTTATGGCGTCATGCATGCCGCGCCCGAGGTTCCGGGCGGGCCGCCCATGGCGCGCTTTCCCTGGCTTGGCTGGGCGCTGGCCGCCATTCTGGCCCCAGTGGGCCTGATACTTATCGTTCACCTTGCCGGAACCTGGGTTTCGCGTTTTCTCGGGCGTGAGGCTGGCGACATGGCGGCCACGGGCGGGGGCGGCAATGCCGCCGATGCCGATCAGGTTCCCGAGCGCTTGCAGCGTTTTTACGCCATTATCCGCAATGCCCCCACGGTGGCGCTGCTGCTGGGCATTCTGCTGCTCGGGGCCGCGCTCTTTTTTGTGGACGGAGCCTTTACGGCTCTTGTGGCTCTGGGCAGCTCCCTGACGCCGTATATCCCCTGGATCGCGGGCAGCGTGGCAGCCATGATTGCCGTGTGCTACCTTGTGCACCGCCTGTTTATCTACCGCCATCACCGCATGCAGCAGGAATTTGCCTACCGCCGCGAAGTGCTGGAACGCACGGGCATTGTGCTGGTGGACAAAAACTGTATTCCGCTGCCGCAGACGGAAGAACAGCGTCTGGCGCTGGGCGAGGCCCGCATTGTGGACGCTCAGGCTGCCCTGCCTGCAGCCGGCGACATGCGCCAGTCCCCGGAAACGGATGAAAGCGGGGCGCACGGGGCGGAGTCCTCGAACACGTCCGGCAGCGCGGGGTCGTTTTCTGCCGGAAGCGCCGAGGAAGAGATTATGGATGCCGAGATCATCACGCCCGAAGCTTCTGCCGGGGCAGATGCCGCAACATCCGCAACGTCCACAGCATCCTCGGCAAATGCCGGGGAAAGCAGTGCCGGAAACCGGACTGCCGGAAAGGTCTGAGCATCTCAAGTCCGGTAGAACGGCGTCTTGAGCAATGTCAAAATGAAATTGCTCTGGCGGCTGCGCGAGCAGACGCCCGCCGCGAAGGCGTAAGCGCA